>CALAGB010000346.1 GCA_937891245.1 uncultured Thermomicrobiales bacterium
GGAGGCGGAGCCGATCGTGGCGGCCCGGCAGGCGGCGCGGCAGGCCGGCAACATACGCCTGCGCCGCAACCGGGAAGACGATCTCGCAAAACTCCTCTTCGCCTTTCAGGAAGAGCTGGCGCATGTGCGGGTGCTCGATCCGGCCTGCGGCAGCGGCAATTTCCTCTACGTGGCGCTCTCGGCGCTCAAGGATCTGGAAAAGGAAATCGTCGCCTATGGCACGGCCAACGGGCTACCCGGCTTCCTGCCGCGCGTCGGGCCGCGCCAGCTCCACGGCCTGGAGATCGACGAATACGCCCGCGAGCTGACGCAGGTCGTCGTCTGGATCGGCTATCTGCAATGGATGACGGTCAACGGCTTCCAGGCCAACCGCGACCCGGTCCTCGAACCGCTCGACACCATCCGCCTCCAGGACTCCCTCCTCGACCGCTGCGATCCTGACCATCCCAAGGAGGCGATCTGGCCAGAGGCGGAGTACATCGTGGGCAACCCGCCGTTTTTGGGAGCCAAGTTATTGAGGCGTGAGCTTGGCGACACATACGTCGATGAACTGCACGCCGTGTTCGAGGGCCAACTCCCCGGATTCGCGGATCTGTGCAGCTATTTCTTCGAGAAAGCACGAAAACAGATTGCGTGCGGTGCGGCACAGCGCGTTGGTCTACTGGCTACGAATTCCATCCGTGGGGGCACCAATCAAATTGTTCTGGAGCACATCAAACGAACTGGCGACATCTTCATGGCTTGGGACGACGAGGAATGGGTACTCGACGGTGCCGCCGTTCGCATATCGATCGTCGGTTTTGACGACGGCAGCGAGAAGGCTAAGACGCTTGACGGACGAACGGTGAACCAAATCAACTCTGCGCTAACAGAAGGAGTGGGACTCTACTCCGCTCGGCAACTACCAGAAAATAGCGGTATTGCTTTCCTTGGCGTCCAGTTGAGCGGTCCGTTCGATCTTGACGGCGACCTCGCACGAGAAATGCTCTCCATGCCACTAAACCCTAATGGTCGGCTCAATAGAGATGTGGTGAAACCGCTAATCAATGGTATGGACATCACCCGGCGCCCGCGCGATGTCTGGATCGTCGATTTCGGTGTGAACACCACAGAATATGACGCCGCACTGTATGAGGCTCCATTCGAGTATCTCCGTAAGTTCGTAAAACCTATGCGCGAAAACTCCCGATCGCAGCTTCGAGACTCAAGGTGGTGGTTACCACTGTGGTCACGTCCAGAGATGCGAGCATCGATTGGAATCCTCCAACGCTATCTCGCTACACCAACTGTCTCAAAGTTTCGGTTGTACAGATGGTTCCGTACCGACGTGCTACCGAACCATCAAGTAGTCGTCTTCGCCCGCGAGGACGACTACTTCTTCGGCGTGCTGCATTCGCGGGCGCATGAGCTTTGGTCGCTACGTATGGGGACATCGCTCGAAGATCGACCGCGCTACACCCCAACCACGACGTTCGAGACGTTTCCCTTCCCCTGGGCGCCGGGCACGGAGCCGGTCGACGATCCGCGCGTGGTGGCGATCGCCGAGGCGGCGCAGGCGCTGAACGCGGCGCGCGAGGCGTGGCTCAACCCACCCGATGCCAGCGAGGCCGATCTGAAGAAGCGCACCCTGACGAACCTCTATAACGCCCGCCCCAGCTGGCTCGCTAACGCCCACGCCCGGCTCGATCGCGCCGTCTGGGCCGCCTACGGCTGGGACGACCCCGACCCGGCTGAAGTCGACGACGAGACGATCCTGACCCGGCTGCTGGCGCTCAATGGGGAACGGGCGAGTCATGAATAACGTGAAGTTCGGAGGGGCCGAGTCTGATGGGGATGGGGCGATAGATGAAAAAACTCCACGCCAAGACCTTGGACGAATTAGCTGACCTAATCCTCGGCACGTCGGTCGGATCTTATCGAACGGTCAAGGATATTCATGGCTTCTTTCAAAGTGCGGATCCACGATTTCCGGTTTTCGACGGTATCCCATCGAGGAGTACGTGCACGACGGCATTCCTTCAGCCCTGCAATCGAGAGCCGATAACGCCGAGACAAAATGGTGAAGACCCTCTCGACGATCAGTGTCTTGAAGCTGTAATCCTGGAATTGGCGGACCCGCGCACATACCCGAACGATCGGGATACCCTACAAACTGTTGTAGATCGACTGAACGCGGTCCTAGAGCCTGAAGGTTTCGAGATCATTTACGACGGTCACGCACCAAGATTACGAGGCGACAGCGTCGCCGCCGAGTCCACACCTTCCACCTTCTCCGCCCCGAACCGGAAGGTTCCGGATTTTAGCCGACTTACATCGAACGCTCTACTGGTCGAAGAACTCAATGCCAGATGGAAAGAAGCGAATCGTTGTTCAGAGGCTAGCGCCCATCTCGCGACCGTGATTGTGTTGGGAAGCATTCTGGAGGCTGCGCTTCAACCTATGATTCACGATGACCCAATGCAGGCCAACTGCAACTCTACAGCGGATTGCATATTGGTTGACCACCCATCGTAGGGGCGGCCCCCCGTGGCCGCCCGGTTTGCGCGCCATCAAGTTCGTTGACAGGCCACCAGGGCGGCCACGGGGGGCCGCCCCTACCGCCTATCTTTGTGCAACCCGCTCTAGGCGGCGATGGATAAGGATTAGCAAGTAGGCGCTTGTGATGGTAGTCGGAGCGAGGCTGGCCTTTCGACATGACCGGCCAGCGAGTGTCTCCTTTCGCCACGCTCACCCCGCCGTACTTCGCGAACCAGTCGAACACGCGGTGCATGCGGTCGATGGCGTGGGCCGGCTCGACGATGGGGTAGCCCTCGCGGGGGTAGATGGCGTGCATAGACGGAATGCCGCGCCGGCGCGACGTGCGCCAGCGCGTTCGTTTCTCTGATCGGTGCTCGGTCGCTACGAGGCGGCCGGCGGCGGGGCCGGGGTGAGGCCGAAGTCGCGCATCAGCTCCATCAGACGTGTGCGGATCTCGGGCATGGCAGCGCCGGAGGAGAAAATCTCGGCGACCCCGCGGAAATATTCCGGGCCGATCAGCGCCGGAGTGACGATGGCCAGCGAGCGTGAGACGGCGCCGCTCGTGTTGGCGAAGCCGTGCACCTGGCCCCGCCGAATGCAGAGCGACTGGCCCGGACCGATGGCGTGCGGTGTGCTGTCGACGGTGAAGGTCAGAACACCTTCGAGGCCGTAGATCGTTTCCTCATAGGCGTCGTGGCTGTGCGGCGCCGGAAGTTGCACGTCGCTCGGCGTCAACATCTCGAAGATCGCCACACTCCCATCGGAATCGTCGCCGGTGACGAGAAACGTGATCGTCATCGGCCCAACCTGAATCGTTTCCTCCGACGGATTCAACCGATTTAAGGCTTCCGCGTGCATTGATGTCTCCTCCTTATGTCGTCGCGATCGATCATCTGATAACGAACGGCAGGCACGATCAAACCGGCGCCGGAGTCAGGCCAAACTGGCGCATCGTTTCCCCAACGCGAGCCCGTGCCTCCGCCGGCTCCAGTCCGGCGCTGAAGATCGCCGAGATCGCGCGAAAGAACTCCGGCCCGATCACAGCCGGGCTGACGACCGCGAGCGCACGAGCATCGACATCTCCATTATTCGCAAACCCATGGACTTCCCCTCGCCGAATACAGAGCGCCTGCCCCGGCGGCACGTCAATCGGGGTACTGTCGACGGTCCACGTCGTCACCCCCTCAATTCCGTAAATGGTCTCTTCATACGCATCGTGGCTGTGGAATGGCGAGGGAATCTTCTCCCCGCTCGGCACGCCCATCTCGAAGATCGCCACACTCCCATTGGAATCAGCGCCGGTAACGAGGAACGTGATCAGTGTCGTGCCAACCTGAATCGTCTCACCTGAGGGGTTCAACCGGTTCAAGGCCTCCGCGTGCATCGAGGGCTCCTCCTTCACACGCATAGTCACGTGTGGCAAACGGCAGCGTGCCGGTCTGCCGTTGGCGAATCGCTCAACTATCCTGTCTCCGTAGATCGTTCGCGCAACAACTTGTGCAGCGATCATAAGATAATTTTGCAATGATGTCCAGGGTCGAGACGCGCGCCTGAAGGAACGGTAATAGCGTCCTGAATCGTCTCGCCCGGAGTCCGCCCGGGCATTTATTCCCGGGCTCAAAAGACGAAACCCACTGAAGGGGTTGAATAGTACATATACAAACTCAGTTCTGGAGGGATTTCGTCCAGGGAGCTCTCGGTTTTGAACCAAGGGGGCGGGAGCCAGAGGGCACTGTCATCGATCGCCGCCAGCACTCTCGTATCATCCCCCAAACGCCGCCGCCACTGCGCGCATCGCCTGGCGGAAGGCGCTGCCGATCGCGTCTTCGTCGCGGTGGTAGCGGTCGCGGATCTGCCAGGAGCCGCCGACCATCACGTTGCGGACGGCACCAGGGGCGCTGGTAAAGATCCAGGCGTCGAGAGCCGTTTCCGGGCTATGGGCGAAGAGCGAGGGATGGTCGGGATCGAGTTCGAGCAGGTCGGCGCGCAGGCCAGGGCGCAATGCACCGGCCGGCTGATTCAGCGCGTGCGCGCCACCGGCGAGCGCCAGGTCGTAGAGACGACGACCGGCGTGGGCGGTCGTTGGGTTGTCGGGCGCTACGAGAATGGCGCGATGCTCGCGCGTCAGGCGCTGGGCGTATTCCATCTGCCGCAGTTCTTCGGCCGGATCGAGCACCGTGTTGCCGTCGGTGCCGATGCCAAAGCGGCCGTTCGCCTGCCGCAATGCCACCAGATCGAAGATGCCGTCGCCGAGGTCGGCTTCGGTCGTCGGGCAGAGGCCGACGGTGACGCCGTGACCGGCGATCTGAGTGATCTCGGCGGCGTCGCAATGAGTGGCGTGAATGAAGGTCCAGCGGTCATCGAGTTCGAAGGTGCCGAAGAGCCAGCGGGCCGGGGTCGTGCCGAGCCGGGCAACGCATTCGTCCATTTCGCCCTGCTGCTCGGCGACGTGCATGTGAATCGGCGCACCGGGCAGCAGATCGGGCAGTGCGTCGAGCAGGCGGCGCAGGTTCGCCTCGCTCACGGCGCGCACGCTGTGCGGCGCGACCCCGAGGCGGATCAGCGGGTGTTGTGGCAAACGACCACGCAGATCGGCGACAAGGCGCAAGAAATCGTCGACCTCAAGAACGAAGCGGCGCTGGCCATCGGTCGGCGGCTTGCCGATACCGCCGTGTGTGTAGAGCGAGGGGAGCAGGGTCAGGGCGATGCCGGACGAATCCGCGGCCGCGATGACACGTTTCGACATCTCGGGGAGATCAGCATATGGCTTGCCGTCCGCATCGTGGTGCAGGTAGTGGAACTCGCCAACCGTCGTGTAGCCCGCCTTGAGCATCTCCAGATAGGCTTGCGCCGCGATCGCCTGGAACTGGGCGGGATCGAGCACTCCGGCCAGCGCGTACATGCGCTCACGCCAGGCCCAGAAGTTATCGGCGCTCGTCGCCGGGTCCGGCCCGATGTACTCGGTACGTCCGGCCAGCGCCCGCTGGTGCGCGTGCGAGTGCAGATTGAGCATCCCGGGCACAACGAAGCCATCGAGCTGCTGAATCTCGCGTGTATCCCAGCCGTCCGGTTGCTCGGCACTGACTGAGTCGATGAGGCCATCAGCGCCGACTTCGAGATAGCCCGGCGAGAGCCAGTCGTCCGGCTGGTGCAGGTGCGCGACGCGGTAGCGTCCGGCAGCGTTCACCGGCATCAGACGCCTCGCTCGACAACGATGTCACCACGCTTGATCACCGTCTCGACGGCGTTGCGGCCGAACCGGTAGGCGAGATCTTCGTAGCGGTCGACATCGAGCATCACGATGTCGGCTTGCTTACCCGGCTCCAGCGAGCCGATCCGGTCCTGCCGGCCGATCGCCTGGGCGCCGCCGAGCGTGGCGGCGCGCACCGCCTCTTCGACCGGCAACCCTTGCAGGCGACAGGCGAGCGCGATGACGAATTGCATACTCGTCAGCCAGCAGCCGGGGCAAAGATCGGTCGCGATGCCGAGCGTCAGGCCATCGGCCAGCAGTGTTCGTGCCGCGATCGGCCGCGGATGCGCCACCGCGAAGTCGATGGCCGCCATGATGACGCCCACCACTCCCGCCTCGGCCAACTTCCGCACCTCTTCGGGCGGGGTGAAATTGAGGTGATCGACCGACACGCAGCCAAGTTCGGCTGCCAGAAGCGCGGCCCCGCTGTAGCGATACTGATCGAGGTGCAGCTTCGGCCGCAAGCCATGCGCGACACCCGCTTCCAGCACGCGCCGCGTCTCATCCAGCGTGAAATAGCCTTCCTCGCAGAAGGCATCGCAGAACTCGGCCAGCTGCTCCTCGGCGACCCGCGGAATCATCTCCTCGATGATCTGTTCGATGTAGCGTTCGCGCGGCTGGTCCGGCGGGAGGGCGTGGGCACCGAGAAAGGTGCTCGCCAGTTCAACCGGCTGCAGGCGCGCCAACTGCTGGTTGGCGCGCAGCATCCGCAGTTCGGAGTCGGTCGAGAGGCCGTAGCCGCTCTTACTTTCGGCGGTCGTCGTACCCATCTGGAGCATTTCGCTCAGTCGCGGCAGCGCCTGTTCGGTCAACTGCTCAACACTCAGGGCGCGCGTCGCCTGCATCGTGCCGGTAATACCGACCGGGACGCCAGCGTCTTTCAGTGTACCCAGGTCGCGCCCCGCTATCCGCGCCGCGTATTCATCGACGCGCGAGCCGCCGAAGATCAGGTGCGTATGGCAATCGACGAAGCCGGGCAACACGACCTTGCCACGCGCATCGATCGTCCGCACGCTCGCTCGGTCGACCGTGGCCGCGACCTCGCCCGCAGGTCCGGCCGCGACGATCTGCTCACCGGCGATCAGGACGCTGCCATCGACGATCTTACCGATCCGATCGGGCGCATCGGGCGTGATCGTGAGGAGTTCGGCGGCATGTTCGATGAGCAGAGTCGGTATTTCGCTCATCCGGTATCCCTTTCAAGAGACATCGAGAAGACATATACGGTTTGCCGCACTATGCCTCTCCGCGATCCATCGGGATTCGGACCCCCTTCTCCCGTGCCGTCGCCAGCGCTTCGGGGTACCCAGCGTCGGCATGTCGCATGACGCCGCTGCCGGGATCGGTCAGGAGCACGCGGCTCAGCTTCTCCTCGGCACGCGCGCTGCCGTCGGCCACGACGACCATACCGGCGTGAATCGAAAGTCCGATGCCGACCCCACCGCCGTGATGCACCGAGATCCAGGAGGCACCGGCCGAGGTATTGAGCAGCGCGTTGAGGATCGGCCAGTCGGCGATGGCATCCGAGCCATCCCGCATGCCTTCGGTCTCGCGATAGGGCGAGGCGACCGAGCCGGTATCAAGATGATCGCGGCCAATGACGATCGGCGCCGACAGTTCACCATCGCGCACCATGCGATTGAATTCAAGCCCTGCCCGGTCGCGTTCGCCATAACCGAGCCAGCAGATGCGGCAGGGTAGACCCTGGAACGGCACCTGCTCGCGCGCCAGCCGCAGCCAGCGCTTGAGCGCCTCGTTCTCCGGGAACAGGCGGGCGATCGCTTCGTCGGTGCGATATATGTCCTCGGGATCACCGGAAAGTGCCGCCCAGCGGAAGGGGCCCTTCCCCTCGCAAAAGAGCGGCCGGATGAAGGCGGGGACGAAGCCGGGGTAATCGAACGCGTCCGGCACGCCGGCCACCAACGCCTGACCACGCAGGTTGTTGCCGTAATCGAAGACGACGGCGCCGCGCCGCGAGAACTCCAGCATCGCGCGTACATGCTGCGCCATGCTCGCCATGCTCCGCTGCGTATAGATCTCCGGCGCCGATTCGCGCAGCGCCAGCGCGTCCTCCAGCGTGATTTCGGCCGGGATATAGCCACCGAGCGCGTCGTGTGCCGACGTCTGGTCGGTCACGACATCGACCTGCACATCACGCTTCAGTAGTTCGGGCAGCACTTCGGCGGCGTTGCCGAGCAGCGCGACCGAGCGCGGAGTGCCTGACTTCCGTGCAGCTTCCACCCGGCGCAGCGCGTCATCCAGGTCGTCGGTCCACTCGTCGCAATAGCCGGTATCGACGCGCCGCGCGATCCGCTCCGGATCGGCCTCGACGATCAGCACGACGCCGCCATTCATCGTGACCGACAGCGGCTGGGCACCACCCATGCCGCCCAGGCCGGCCGTCACGACCAGCTTGCCGG
Source organism: uncultured Thermomicrobiales bacterium (assembly GCA_937891245.1). GTDB lineage: Bacteria > Chloroflexota > Chloroflexia > Thermomicrobiales > Thermomicrobiaceae > CALAGB01. The sequence continues at coordinate 8,188 of CALAGB010000346.1, forward strand.
TGAGCGAGCCGCCGAAGCGCTGGCGGGCGAGCTCGGCGAACGTCTCGTAGGTTCCCTGCAAGATCCCCTGCGTGCCTATGTAGATCCAGCTGCCGGCCGTCATCTGGCCGTACATCGTCAGGCCCAACCCTTCGAGACGCCGGAACTCATCCCAAGTGGCCCACTGCGGCACGAGCATCGAATTGGAAAGAAGCACGCGCGGCGCCATCTCGTGGGTGCGGAAGACGCCGACCGGCTTGCCGGACTGGACGAGTAGCGTCTGGTCGCTCTCCAGCTCGCGCAGTTCACGCACAATCGCGTCGAAGCAATCCCAGTTGCGCGCCGCCTTGCCGGTGCCGCCATAAACGATCAACTCCTCCGGCTTCTCAGCCACTGCCGGATCGAGGTTGTTCATCAGCATGCGCATGGCCGCCTCTTGCTCCCAGCCCTTGCAGCTGAGGCTCGCCCCACGTGGCGCGTGTACGGCTTCGTGCCTGGCGGGCGTTGGCGATTCAGATGTCATCGGATTGCCTCCTCAATGAGCTTCGATGTCGGGGGCGGCCCTACATCCGCACCGACTCCGTAGGGGCGACATTCATGGCGCCCAAGCGACTTTCGTCACGCGTCTCCTCCCCGCTCCCGTTCGCGATGGGAGAGAGGGGTCGGGGGTAAGGGCCGTCCGCCTACGCTCCATACTCGCTCAGACGGAACTCGCCCGCGCGCACCAGGTCGGCGATACGCTCGATGTCGGGCGAGAGCACACGGTCGGCGGTGAGCGGCGGGATCAGCGCCCGTAAACGCTCGCTCGCCTCGGCGACACCGCGCCCGGCGCGCAGCGGGTGGCGCTGCTCGACACCTTGCACACCGCAGAGCAGTTCGATCGCCAGCACACGCGCAGTGTTGGCGATAATGCTCGCCGCGCCACGTGCCGCGATCGGTCCCATGCTGACATGATCCTCCATCCCGGCCGAGGTCGGGATCGAATCGACGCTCGCCGGATGCGCCAGCGTCTTGTTTTCGGACACGAGCGCCGCCGCCGTGTACTGCGCGATCATGTAGCCGGATTGCACACCGGCCGCCGGTGAGAGAAACGACGGGAGGCCGCTCCGTGCCGGATCGAGCATGAGGTAGGTGCGCCGCTCCGAGATACTAGCGATTTCAGCGACCGCGATCTTCAAGAAATCCATGGCGAGCGCCACCGGCTGGCCGTGGAAGTTGCCGCCCGAGAGTACGCGACCGTAGTCGCTTGCGGTGCGTTCGCTCGGATCGATCGGGAAGCAGAGCGGGTTGTCGGTCGCGCTGTTCAGTTCGATCTCGAGCACGCGCCGGACGTAGCCAAGTGCGTCCGAGGAGGCGCCGAGTACCTGCGGCGTGCAGCGCAGTGAATAGGGGTCCTGCACTCGCGGATCAACCGCGCGATCGCGATGCGAGGCGAGGATCTCGCTGCCAGCCAGGAGCGCACGTAGGCGACCGGCGACGCGTGTTTGTCCCGGATGCGGCCGTACCGCCTGGATCCCGGCGTCAAACGGCGTATCGGTCCCCCGCAGCGCCTCCAGGCTGGTCGCGGCCGCGACTTCGGCCGTTTCCAGCAGCAGTTCGGCGTCGTGCAACGCCAGCGCACCGATCGCCGTCATCAGTTGTGTGCCGTTGATCAGCGCCAGACCCTCTTTGGCGGTCAGATCGAGCGGTTCCAGCCCGGCCTGTCGCAACGCCTCCGCCCCCGGCAACGGCTCTGTCTCGTCGCCCAGTGTGGCGAACCCTTCGCCGAAAAGGACGAGCGAGAGATGCGCCAGGGGTGCCAGATCCCCACTCGCCCCAACCGAGCCTTGCGCGGGCACGACCGGCGTCACCCCGGCATTGAGCAAATCGATCAGCCGCTCGATCAGGACCGGACGCACGCCGGAGTTGCCCTTGGCGAGTGCGTTGGCGCGCAGCAAGAGCATGGCGCGCACGACATCGCGCGGCAGCGGCGGCCCGACGCCGGCCGAGTGCGAGCGAAGCAGGTTGTGCTGCAGATCGGAGAGTTGGTCAGCCGGAATCGAGACGGTGCTGAGATCGCCAAAGCCGGTATTGACGCCGTAAATCGTGTCGCCTCGCGCGACGATCTCCTCGACCAACCCCCGCGAGCGCTCGATCCCAGCAAGCGCCGACGGTGACAGCGCCACCGTTGCGCCGAAGCGCGCCACCGCTACGACATCGGCGATCGTCAGCCGCTCACCATCAACCTCAACCTGGGCCGCGCTCACGTCCTGATGCTCGCTCTCTCCGTCATTCGCGTTCACCACTCGCTCCTTTAAACATTTGACCGCCAAGAAACGCTGCGATGATCTCAACCATTCGCACGATTACGACGACCAGCGCGTCGGCATACCGACGTTTTCGGGATCGACCGGCAGCTCGTGCGCAGCGGAATCGTCCGCCGGCTCACCGTCGTCCAGATCGATCTGCTCAACCTGTTCCAGAAACCGTCCGTAGCTTTCGGTCCAGTGACGTTCAAGGGCAACAGCTGCCTGCCAGTGATCGTGGACTCGCAGCGCCTCAACGACCGTCTGATGCTCGGACACCGATTGCTCGGCAACAAGGCACCCTTGAAAATAGCAGATCGATATCCGCCGTAAGCGCAGCTTCTGTTCGAAGGCAATCCGCGCGATCTCCGGGTTCGGACAGCGCGCCGTCACCAGTTGGTGAAAATGAAAGTCGGCCGTCGATGCCTCGATTGCCTGGCCGCGACGGAGCGCCAGCGCCAATGCGCGATTGGCGTCATTCATCTCGTCAATTTCCGACGCCGTATACGGCGTGGTCGTCAACTGCAGCGCCAGCCGTTCGAGCGCCCAGAGAATCGGGAAATGGTTGTGCGCATCGTCGATGCTGACCGGTGCGACCCGCGTCCAGCGGTTGCGGGCAGTCAGTACCAATCCTTCGTCTTCAAGACGGCGCAGCGCTTCGCGCACCGGTGTGCGGCTGACGCCGAGCATCTCGGCCAGCTCGACATCGCGCATCTGCTCCTCGGGCTGCAGCGTTCCATTGACGATCCACTCGTGCAGCAGTCGATAGATCTCCTCGCGCACAAGTGACCGACGCATTTTTCGCACGCCATTCGGTATCGGCACCGGCGTCCACCTTCCCCTCCAAGCCATCCGGCGGCCCGCTCTGTGGTGTGTAATATACTACATGCGGAGAGGTGAAATGGGGGAAGGGATGGAGTCCCTCACCCCCAGCCGCTCTCGCGTCGCGAACGGAAGAGGGATGTCTTGAGGTACGTGGGTGAATCGTCCTTCGAGGAGTGCGCTGGGCGAGGCGGGCGCCATAAATACCGCCCGCCTCGCCCGGAGTATCTTTTCGGGAAACGCTTGCACGTCCGCTCCAAGACACCCCTCTCCTAGAATTGGGAGAGGGGTTGGGGCGAAGGGTGCTTCCCGCTTACGGTCGGCTGTCCTCGGGCCAGGGGTCGTTAGGGCTGAGTGGTGGGCGATCAGTCGAATTGGTGGTGCGAGTCGTCTCTGGTTCTTCGTCGGAGCCACGCAGGTGGTTCGATTCGCCGGTTTCGACCGTGCGGACGTCGCGGTCGTCCGTCGCCCGGGATGTGCCGCCCTGTCGCGCTTGCGCATCCATGCTGGCCGTCGATTCGGCATCTGCCGCGTCCACATAGACGGTGAGGAGCTCGCGCCCGGCGGCCAGGCTGGCGTTAGCGCCGATGGGTGTCGTCGTACCGCCCATGCCAAGCACACCGCCCTTGTGTGCCGCGAGATGCGTCACATGGCCGTCACGCGGGTCGAACTCGACGTCGCTCAGCTTACCCAGGAACGTTCCATCCTGGTTGACAATCTTCAGCTTCCGCAGCGCTTCCAGATCAAGCAACCCCTGACCAGAGCTATCAATGCCCGGCGTCTGGGTTACACGGCTGGTGACCACGGTAATTGCATCGCTCCCGATCCGCTCAATCGCCTCAAAGGGCAGCACCGAGATTCCCGAATCGCCCTTAACGTGGACCGCACAAACGCGCCGGTTCGGCAGATCGAAGAGCGGTTGATCGACCTCACCCAGCTTGGTTCCCTCGCCTAATGAAATAACGGCCATACCCTTCAGATCGCTTGCGTTCATCTTGTCCTTCTTCGTCTCATCAGCGTCAGGTTGCTGGGCCATGAGTTGCTCCTTAGATTTCGGTCCGCGTCGGCGCGGTGACATCGTAAATCAGCCAGACAATGCGGATAACGACCCAACCAAGCACCAGGTAAACAAGCATGGCAATCAGGCTATTGATCTCCAGGATGCTCTTCCCGCTGGTCGGATCGCTCACGATACCGAGGAACGGCTTCACGAAGAAGTCGCTGAAGCCGTAAATGAAGTTGACGAAACCGTTACCGGCGTTCGCCCCGATGAGCTTCAGAATCACACGAATCGCGATCAGCGCTTCGATAAAGCCGACGATCGTCCAGACGACCTGGCTCACGCGGCTGGCAATAATGCGACTGGGCGGTACGCCACGGTCATCGATCACGACGCGCTCTTCGCGCCGGTAGCCGGCGGGCATCGTCGGATCGTCGATGCGTTCCTGGCGAATATGTCGCTCTTCGTCATACATAGTCCAGAGTCCTCTCATCGTTCACACGTATGTCCGTTCATCTACTCTCAGAGACCCACGGGCCGACGTCTTCCTGCGGTTTTCGGCGCCGGAGTTCAGCGGGTCTACTCCCCCTGATGCAAGAAATGGTCCAACGCTGAGCGGGTGAAGAGGATCACTTCTACCCGCGCAGGGCGCGAAGATAGAGCAGTGCGCTGCGCGCAGCCGACAAATCAAGAGAGATCGATCCGAAACGCATGAACTATCATCGGAATCACGTGGTGTGAATGGGCGAGAAAAGGGGGACGGGGAACGCCGGTGCGTTCCCCGTATGGATGCGGCTAGTCTCGAACTTTATCCTTGATGTCGCCGGCTTTATCCTTGGCCTTGCCCACCGCTTGGCGAGCCTTCCCCTTCATCTCGTCGCCCTTGCCTTCGGCTTCGACTTCGGGGTTATCGGTGTGCTCACCATACTCCTGCTTGGCTTTGCCCTTGATTTCTTCGCCTTTGCCTTTGAGTTTGTCGCCCATACCAGACATTGGAACTCCCTCCGGGAATAACGATAGCGGTGTCATACCCTGTCTCTTATGCAATCGCTGTGCCGCCAGGGCAACGAGGCGAAGGATGACGCACGTTTTCAGACAGGTAGCAGGGCGCATTTGATGCGATAAAACGCGCATTTTCACGGCCGGCGAGCACTATGCGTATATATGGTTAACAGGCCCACAGCGATGAGCGATGAGGAGGTTACCGCGAAGCGATGAAGGTATGTTCCGAGTCTGGGAGCAAACGCGCTGAGTCGCTATTGTCGACGTGAGCGGCAACCGATGACCGTGATCGCACCCGACGTCAGCCCGGCGCTAAACCGCCGGGCTGAGGGCACGAAACCCACGGAAGGGGTTCGACAGGGCGAATCGAATGCAAATCCCCGCCCTACTCGTAATATTCCGGCATCTTCTTGAGCGGCTGCCAGCGCTCCGTGTCGTGACCGTAGATCATGAGCGTGACGCCTTCGCGCTCGGCGAGGTCAACCAGCTTGCGCGTGCTGCGGCGGGTGCCTTCCACATCGTTGTCGAATGTTCCGGTCGGACGGGTTTCCGGCGTGAAGCCGTCGAAATTGTGGGGAATCGCGTCGATCGCCAGCAAGACCGGACCGGTTTGCGGCAGGCGCACCAGTACCGACTGATGCCCCGGAACATGCCCGCTTGTCCCGATCAACTCAACGCCCGGCACAAGTTCGGTATCCCCACTGACGGTGCGATAGTTGAGCTGCGGGTTGTCCCAGTGCTCACGAATCGACTGGAAGCGCGGCATCTCACGCGCGGCCTTGAGATGCTCGTCCTGCACCACGAATTCGGCATTCGGAAAGTGATCGTGGCTGCCGGCATGATCGTGGTCCATATGCGTGCAGACGACCATGTCGATATCGTCCGGCGTCAGGCCGATCTGGGCGAGACGGGTGACGATCCAGCTATCGGCCGGATATGCGCCCCCCTCGCCGTAGCGGTCCTGCGGATAGCCGCTGTCGACCAGAATATTCCTGCCGTCATCGGTCTGAATCAGGTAACCCGGAACCGGTGATCCACCTGTGGCGGATCCAAGCTGCATGAGATAGAGCTTCAACGCAATGCTCCTTGTTGGGCGGTCCAGGCGGCAAACGCCTAGCCCATGGCGGCGGCCGATTTGGCCAGGTTGTAGGTTGGATGACGGAAGTCGCAACTCGCGTCGATCACGAAGATCGTATCGCTGGCGAAGCCTCGTTCCAGCGCTTCACGCATCTCCTCCGGCCGCTCGACGCGCATGCCGTCGGCGCCAAATGAGCGTGCGAAGGCGACGAAATCGGGGCCATTGAGCGCCGTCTCGCTCGTTCGCCCGTATTTCCCTTCCTGCATGCCGACGATCATACCGTACTGCCGATCGTTCAGGATGATAATCACCGGATTGAGACCATATTCCACGGCCGTCGCGAAATCGCTGCTCGCCATCAGGAAGCAGCCGTCGCCGGTCACCGTGACGACCTTCTTCTCGGGGAAGACGAGCTTGGCGGCCATCGAACCCGGCAGCCCGAAGCCCATCGCACCCCAGTAGCCTTCCGGCGTCAGCGTCGTGCGATTGAGCGTCTCGACGACGACGCGCGTCCACTGGTTGTGGCTGCCGATATCGCCGAGCACGATCGTGTCGTCGTCTACGAACTCGGAGAGCGCATCGAGCGCCACGCCGTAATGCATCGGCTGCGCCTGGCCATAGTCGCGCTTGATCTCGGTGCGAACCTGCGTGCGCAGCCCATGATGACCACGCTCGATACGGGCACGCAACGCGGCATCGACCGGTCGCTGCTGGTCGCCGCACGCTTCGAGCAGCTGGTTGAGCCCGACCTTGATATCAGCCACAGCGCCGACCTGCGAGCGTGGATCGGGTGTTTCGCCGTCGTTGCCGAGCCAGATGCCGACGACCGGCGCCTGGCTGAGCGCGAACATCATGTCGCCATGACCGGTACCGCCGCGCTCACCGACGGCGATGATGAGATCGGCCTCGGCCGCCAGCTCTTGCTGTAACGGCGTCTGCCCATACAGATTGAGCTGCCCCACGGCCAGCGGATGGGTATCCGGCAGCGCTCCCACGGCATCACCCGAGAGCATGACCGGCGCTTCCAGCAATTGCGCCAGCTCGGCCAGTTCATCGGAGGCGAAGCGCGATCGCACGCCCTTCCCGGCCCAGATGACCGGCCGCTTGCACTCGCGGATGCGCCCGGCGAGCGCACTCAGATCGGCGTCGCTCAGGCGCTCCGGCTCGATCACCGTCTTCTCGTACACATCCATCTCGGTCGCGTCGGCGAGCAGCACATCCTGCGGAATCTCGACGTGTACCGGCCCCGGCCTCCCGCTGGTAGCGATGGCGAAGGCGCGTGAGAGCACATGCGGGATATCTTCGGGCCGCTGGATCGACACACTCCATTTGGTGACTTCGGCAAAGACGCGCACCAGGAAATCTTCGTGATCGACGCCGTGGAACGATTCGTAGGATGCCCCACGCGGGACGGCACCGGAGATATGCACCAGCGGTGAGGCGGCCATATACGCCTGCGCCACGCCGGTCAGCGAATTCGTCGCACCCGGCCCGGCGGTGACCAGCACGACGCCCGGTTTGCCGGTGAGGCGGCCATACGCATCGGCCATGCCCGAGGCGGCCGTCTCGTTCTTGACGGTGATATGACGAATCGAAGGCGCATCGACCAGCGCATCGTAGACTTCGATGACGTGCGAGCCGACCAATCCGAAGACATACTCCACGCCCTCGGCCTGCAGCGCCTCGACGACCGCTGCCCCGCTCCGTTGCCGAACCCGTGCGCGTGTACCAGTTTGCATCTCAGCCCCCGCTCAGCACATCCTTAACCGTTGTCATTTGCTGGAGTATCGCCCTGTCGATCGCTCTCCGCAAGCCATCAGCGTGCGACGAACGGGGCCAGACGAACGCTCAACAACTCGGAGGGATCAATTTCATGCCGCTGCCGTACTGGGTCGGCCATTTTAATATGCGAATCACGAATCGCATTATGAACCGGCTGGCGCCACGCCTCCCTGGTTTTGGCGTCGTTATTCATACGGGCCGAACGTCGCACCGGACGTATTACACGCCAGTCAACGTCTTCCGGCGCGGCGATCACTTCATCGTCGCGCTTATCTATAGTCAGAACGCGGATTGGGTCAAGAATGTGCTGGCCAACGGCAGCTGCAAAATCGTGACGCGCAGCCGGGTCTGGCGCCTCACCAACCCGCAGATCTTCCACGATCCGCAGCGCACCGTCGCCGTCGGGCCGGTCCAACTCATCCTTCGCCTGCTCCGCGTCTCCGACTTCCTCGATTTGCGACCGGAAGAATTCGCACAACCCCAGCAAGAATAGCCCACCATCTCTTCGATCGGCTCCACCGCATGTGGACGCGTGACCGGCTGGATGCGTGACGCCGGCATACTGGAACGGCTTGGCGTATATATATTCCTTGGAATATACTTCCGCAGAATTGAATCGCGAGCGACGAGCGAAGGACGACGCGATGGTACCGAGCGGAATCGAGTGGCTGAGCGATCTGGTCCGTTTGGAAATCACGCTCTGGAACCGGATCGATGAGCGGCTCCGTGCGGAGCATGGGCAACCGCTCGCCTTCTTCTGGCCGCTCTATGTTGTCGGGCATTCAGCCGATGAAAGCCTGCGTATCGGTGAGATCGCCGGTACGCTGGGCATCACGGTCGGCGGTGCGAGCAAGATTGTCGACCGGCTCGCACGGGCGGGGTTCCTCCGCCGTGCACCCGATGCCACCGATCGCCGCGCCTCGCGCGTCGTCCTCACCGATGCCGGCCGTTCGTTCCTCGCCGCCGCGAGCCAGACCTACGAGGCCGAGATGACAACGCTGCTCGATGCCACGCTCAGCCCAGCCCAACAGCGCGAGATGCAGCGGCTCTTCCGGCAACTTCTGGACACACTCGACAGCGGTACGCCCGCCTGACGATCGCCATCCCACCGCGCGGATCGCGGATAGTGAGGAAACACCGATGCCGATACCGGAGCCACGCTTCTTGACCGGTCAAAACCAGGCGTATACCGAGGACGCTGAGACGGTTCCCGAGCGACTCACCGCCCATGCGCGAACGATGCAGCAAGGCGTCTATCAGGTGGCCGAGCAGTTCTACACCGCGGTCGGCTACGGCCAATCCAACATGACGATGGTCGTTGGCACCGATGGCGTGCTGCTGATCGACTGCCTGGAGACGGCGGAGCACGCCCGGCAGGCATTGGCTGCCCTACGCACGGTAAGCGACAAGCCGATCAAGGCGCTGATCTACAGCCACAGCCATCCTGACCATATCTCGGGAGTGCGCGCCATCCTCGATCCCGTCGATGTCGAACAAGGGCGCGTGGAAATCTATGCGCACGAGCGGCTGCTGACCGGGATCCGCGGCAATCCGAGTCTCGGTCTGATGCCTCCGTTGCGGCTGGCCTACACCTTCGGCCTCGGGCTCGAGCGTGGTCCGGACGGCTGGGTGGAGACCGGCCTGGGTACGCAGTTCGGCATCGGCACCACCGGTTTCCTGCCGCCGACCACGGTTTTTCAGGGAGTGCTCGATATCGAAGTGGCCGGCATTCGCGTACAGCTACGCGAGGCGCCGAGCGAATCGGACGACGAGATCGTGCTCTGGTTTCCGGATCACCATGTCCTGCATGCAGCCGATGTGATCCAGGGTGAGTGCCTGGCGAACCTCTATGCCTTGCGCGGCGCCGTGCGCGACATCGGTCAGTGGATTCGCGCTGTCGACCTGCTGCGCGGATTCGACGCAGAGGCGCTGATCCTCGGACACGGCCGCCCGCTCACGGGCGGGGACGATGTACGTGATCTGCTCACAGCGTATCGAGATGCGATGCAATACATTCACGATCAGACCGTCCGGTTGCTGGCCCGCGGGCAAACGCCGGACGAGTTGGTCGAGGCGCTCACCGAGCTGCCGCCCCGGCTCCGTAATCACCCCTGGCTCGGCGAGTTCTATGGCAATGTCAAACAGATCGTGCGGCAGGTCTACGCCAATTACTTCGGTTGGTTTGAAGGCGACCCGACCTTCCTCGATCCCCTGCCACGCCGCGAACGCTCCGCCCGCTACGTCGAGGCGATGGGTGGGCGCGATGCGGTCGTTGCCAGGGCCGCGCGGGCCTCTGCCGAACGCGATTTCCGCTGGGTCGCCGAGATCCTGACCCACGTGCTACGGCTCGACCTCAACGACCAGGACGCGCGCCAACTGAAGGCGGACGCGCTGCGCCAGCTCGGCTACCAGGCAACGAATCCGATCTGGCGCAATAACTATCTGATGGCCGCCATGGAGATCGACGGAACGCTCGACCGCGCCGGCCTCCTTGCCACGCTACGCGCCATGGGCAATCCGGACATCGCCGCCACGATGCCGATCCCGCTGCTCCTGCGCGCCTTCGCGACCCGCCTGAACCCGTCTCAGAGCGCAGGGACGCACCTCCAGGCCAGCCTTCGTTGCACCGACACAGACACCGCCTACGCTCTCGCGATCCGCTCTGAGGTGGCGGAGGTGCTTACGACCGCGCCCGCTGACGCGACGATCGAGATTCAGACCACCGAGCCAACGCTGCGCGGTCTCCTGACCAGCCGGGTCGGCTGGAC
>CALAGB010000347.1 GCA_937891245.1 uncultured Thermomicrobiales bacterium
TGGAGAGAAAACACGAAAGAACCTACCGCTCGGCTGCGAGCATCGATCTCGCGCGGTAAGTCGTGAATCATGGCGTGCAACTCTCTTCACACAATAACGCGTGGAGGTTCGAGCCTTGTTGAACGAAACCTCCACACTGACCTGCACCTTAACGCCGCAATGTAAACGGGGTGTAACACCGCCCTGCGGCGCGCGCGCACGGCTTATACGTACGCGGCGCCCGGTCGAACGGTAACGACCTGGCGACGGTATCGCCGGCATTGGTTGATTGATACTCAGATGGGCGAAACAGGAATTTCGCGAGGTGAGATTGATCAGTCGTTCGGCGTCACGAGGTGTTTCAACTCCACGGCCGCGCTCATGCGCTCGGCCGCGATAGGTTTCCCGACAAACCGCTGACGAACCCTCCTACGTGTTCCCATGACTCGTGCGGAATTTGCTGCGGCACGCGTGAATCCGATCGGTTCGATCGATTTCAGCTTCGCGGCTCGTTCGTACGACGAATCGTTGTACCGGGTCTGCAATGCATGTCGAACCCCGAGGCGCATTGCATGCCCTCCGTTCGTCAGGCAAGTTTCGTACCGGGAGCATCGGCGATCAGCAACATTGCCCCCATGCCCCCATCATCCTCGGGCCCCCTCGTCGTCATCTTGAGGCTCCCAATGTCATCCAGAACCGCAGCGAAGGCTCTCCATCCCGTGTCCCTGCGACCGAGTTGCCTGGGCAAGTCAAGAGAGATCCTTCGCGCGGCTCAGGATGACATTGGGGAAGGGGTCAACGAGCACGGACGTCAGATCCGCTTGGCGCGATGCTTCGGGAAATCGAGCGCGTGATGGAGTTCGTGTCCGGCGGTGATGTAGGCGAGCGCACGGACACTCACGTCGTTGTCGCTGGCCACGCCACGACGGAGCCAGGCGGCTTCATCCAGACTTCGGAAGAGCGTGACAGATGCCTGTCGCACCGCCGCGAACTCGGCCAAGACGTCGGCCAGCGGCCGCCGGGCAAAGCCGGCATCGGTCATGAAATCGTCGGGGTCGATGCCCGGCAGCGCGCCGGGACTGTTACGTGCGAACGAAACGGCGCGATAGGCAAAGACACGCTCCATGTCGGCCAGATGCCCGACGATCTCGATCACGTTCCACTCACCCGGTGCCGGACGCCATGCCGCCTGCTCGTTGGAAAAGCTCGACAGCGCGTCCACCGTCTCGGCGATCTGCTGCTCCAGAATGTCCGAGATGTTCCCCTCTGGCACCAGGTTGATGTACCGACCGTAATAATCCAGGAATTCACCGCTTTGCGGCCGGCCAGGATTCACCGACATCCAGTTACCTCCTCATCGTTGTTCGACCATGTACCTCTCCTGCCAATAGAACCCGAAACGCTAGCAGGTGTGAATGGCGGAGGCAAAGCCGAGCGATTCGCGTAGCGGACGCAGAGCACACCTTGCGAGTGCCCGCGTCGCCCCCGCGGAACCCATACCGTTCGGGCTACGCCCGCCCTGCCCGTTTCCCAGGCACACACGTTGTCAACCATCAGCGGCCTCGCCCTCCGCCCACCTCGTGCGCTGGCGTGCATCGGCCCAGCGCCAACAATCGCGCCCGCCACGGAGATCCTTCCGGATTTATTCTGAATTTTCAATAGTAACTGAAACATCAGAACGATGTATGCTATCCGTCGAGGTCGTAGGCACGCCGCGATCGGAGCGGTTTGGAGGAACACCGTGGTTGAGGAGCAGCGTCTGTCGCCGGAAATCCAGCGGTTCATCGACGCGATCGGCGAGTATTTCGCACAGTTTGGTCTTTCCAGCGTCTCCGGGCGACTGCTCGGGCTGATGACCATCTCCGATGAACCGCTCACGCTGGATGATATGGCCGACGCGCTCGGCGTCTCGCGAGCCTCTATCTCCACCAATATCCGATTAATAAAGGCGATCGGCTTCGTCGACAAGGTGTCGATGCCGCGTGACCGGCGCGACTTCTATCGCTGTAGTAGCGATCCCTGGGGCGCCATCATCCGCACCGACATGGTGTCGACCGACATGCTCGCCGGGATCGCCCGGCGGGGACTCATGGCCATTCCCGACGACGCCTCCGGCACGGCTCGCATGCATGTCGAAGATCTTCTCGATTTCTGCGAGTTCATGCTGGAGGAAGAGCGCGGGATCTTGCAACGCTGGCGCGAACGTGTCGCGCGGCGGATGACCACGAAGTTCTCTTCTGGAGTTCGGAGTCATGACGAAGATTATTGAAACAGACGCGCTGACCAAGACGTACGGCGCGAGCCGCGGCATTAACGATGTCTCGTTCTCGGTGGAAGAGGGCGAAGTCTTCGGCTTTCTCGGCCCGAACGGTGCCGGCAAGAGCACCACGATCCGGCTGCTGATGGGCCTGCTCCGGCCGACGAGCGGGAGCGCAACGATCGCCGGGCTCGACGTCTGGGCGCAATCAACCGAGGTCAAGCAGCTGCTCGGCTACCTGCCGGGCGAATTCAATGTCGATCCGGCGATGACCGGTGGGCAGGTGATCGAATATCTCGGCAATCTGAGCGGCACGGTCAATCGAGCGTACGTCAAGCAGCTCGTGCAGCGGCTGGAACTCGATCCGAGCAAACGCTTTCGCGAATATTCGCGCGGCAACAAGCAGAAGGTCGGGCTGATCCAGGCGTTCATGCACCGACCGCGCCTGCTAATTCTCGACGAACCGACCAGCGGGCTCGATCCGCTCAATCAGCAGGAGTTCTACACGCTCGTCGCCGAGGCGAAGGCGGCCGGGAGTACCGTCTTCCTCTCATCGCACATCCTGCCGGAGGTTGAGCACACCTGCGACCGGGTCGGGATCATCCGCGAGGGCCGGCTCGTCAAGGTCGATCACGTTTCGACGTTAAAGGAGATCCGACACCACGTCGTTGAAGTTGGGTTCGCCGAACCGGCCCGCCCGGATTGGTTTGCCTCGCTGCCGAACATCAGCGACGTCAAGCTCATCAACGATGGCGATACCGTGCAAATGACGGTGCAGGACGACCTCTCCGGTGTCATCCAGACGGCCGCCGCGCACCATGCCGTGTCGATGGTCACGCGCCAGCCGAGTCTGGAAGAGATTTTCCTGCGCTACTACGAGCCGGTGCCGGCCGGGAAGGTATGACGTCATGTTGCGCTCGGTCTTCACGAAGACATTGCGCGAACAGCGTTGGACGCTGCTCATCTGGAGCCTCGTACTGGTCGTCGTGATGATGGTCGGCTACGCCTCCTTCAACCAGATCGACCCAGCGCAGGTCGAGAGTCTGGTCGAAAACCCCGCCTTCAAGTTTCTGAACGATCCGGTTGAGGTCGGCACGCCTTCGGGCCTCGTTACCTTTCGCTACGGGTTCTTCTTTTCGTTGCTGCTTGGCGTCTTTGCCGTGCTGCTCGGCGGTCGACTCGTGCGCGGCGAGGAGGCACGCGGCTCGCTCGAACTGATCCTGGCCCGGCCACGCGGACGACGGGCTGTGCTCCTGGAAAAGGTCGCGGCCAGCGCCGTCATCCTGCTGATCCTCGGCGTCGCGTATGGTGTCGGCGCGATGCTCGGCGAACTGGTCCTCGACGTGCCGGTGACGGTCGTTGGGGGGCTGCTGTCCGGTCTGAATCTGAGCTTGCTCCTCTTCTTCTACGCCATGCTGGCGCTGGCGTTGTCGCAGTACACACGGTCGGCGGGTGCGGCGGCCGGCATCGGCGGCGCGCTCTTCGGTATCTTCTTCATTCTCGACGGCACCGGCCGCATCGAGTCCGGTCTTCACTGGATTCGCTGGTTCTCGCCCAACTACTACTACGACCTGAGCAAACCGCTGATCACCAGCTACGGTACAAACGTCTGGGCGATGCTCGTTCTGTTGCTGCTCGGGCTGCTCTTGCTCGCCGCCGCACTGCGCCTCTTCGAGCGACGTGACATCGGCGCCATCGTGCCGTTACCGCTGCTGGGACGGCGCGCTGAACGTGCCATCGACGCGCGCACGCCGGACGCGGTCATCGAGGAAGCGGCGCGCGATCCGTGGTTGCGCAACGTGTTCGCGCGTTCGTTGCGTGCGGCGGGCCCATCGCTCGGCTGGTGGACGCTCGGCATCTTCCTCTACGCGGTCTATGGCGCCGGCATTACCAAATCGTCGGGGGATCAGTTGCGCGATGTCTTCCAGGACTCAGACCAACTGAAAAAGATCCTCGGCAGCGATCTGCTCG
>CALAGB010000348.1 GCA_937891245.1 uncultured Thermomicrobiales bacterium
GCCTGGCGTGCCTGGCGGCGCTGGGCGAGCATGCCACGCGTCAGGCTGCCGTGGCGTTGTTCGACGTCGCGCAGGCGGGGGAAGGTCGCCTGCAAGCTGAGCTGTTCGGCATCTCCGGCGTAGATACCGGAAAGGAGCGGTTGCGCCATCCGCTCAAACGCTTCGTTGCCGAGCCGCCGCCGCACAAAGTGTCCGACCGATTCATCGCCGTCGTCGCGCCGGCGCGGGATGAAGAGATCGAGTCCCATGCGCAGCTTGCCTCGGAGGGAGAGGAGCCGGCTTCCCAGTAGCGGCCGGAGTCGCGTCGGGATGAGCATGGTGATCCCCTCGGGCAGCGGTTCGAGCCGTCCGTGGGAGAGAATATAGGTACCGCCGCCCGACTCGGTCGTGCCGATGAGCCGGTCGCTCAGTCCCAGTTCTTCGCAGAGTTTTGACGCGGCGGGCTTGGAGGAGAGAAACGAGTCCGGACCACCCTCGATCGTCAGACCGTCAAAACGATCGGTCAGGATTTTGCCGCCGAGCCGGTCGCTCGCTTCGAGCAGCGTGATATCCAGATCATCGCGATCTGCCTGTTGCAGGCGATAGGCCGTGACCAGCCCGCTGATGCCACCGCCAAGAATGACGACTCGCCGCGTCACGCTGCTTCGTCAGCTTTGCGTGGTCGCCGGGCCGCTCGGGCCGGCGATGGCGGCGTGCGCCAGCGTGCGGCGCACGGCATCGGCGAGGGCGCGACAGAGGAGCGGATCGTCATTGAGCGATGCGGTTCGTTCGAGCCGGATACCGAGCGATTCGGCCTGGGCGCGGTGCTCGATGTCGACATCGTAGAGCACCTCGACGTGATCGCAGACGAAGCCGATCGGCACGAGCAGCAGGTTGCGCACGCCCCCGGCGGCAAGTTTTTCCAGCGTCTCCTCAACCGAAGGGCCAAGCCACGGGTCGGCGGTCGCGCCCTGGCTCTGGAAGGCGAAGCTTGAATGCTTCGGTTGCAGCTGCTTGACGACCGCCTCGACCGACGTTTTCAACTCGTCGGGGTACGGGTCGTTCCATTGCAGGATGCGTTCGGGCAAACTGTGCGCGGTGAAGAGAATGTAGACCTCGTCGCGCTCGGCTTCGTCGAAGCGCTCCAACGCCTGGTTGATGCGCTGAATAATCGCCTCGATGAAGGCCGGTTCGTCCTTCCAGCTTTCGACCTGGAGCACCGGCAGGCTGGCATCGAGCGCACTGATCGCTTCGTCGACCCGTTGCATGTAGCGGCCAACGCTCATGCGCGAATAGTGCGGGGCCATAACGGCGGCCACCAGTCGATCGACGCCGTCCTCGATGATCCGCGGCATCACCTCACGAATATACGGATGCCAGTGGCGCATGCCAGCGTAGGCGCGGTAGCGGACGCCCGGCGCGGCCTCGCGGTTTAGCTCGCGCTCAATGCCGCGCGCCTGCGCTTCGGTCAGTTCGAGAATCGGCGAGCGGCCGCCGATCGCGGCGTAGCGATGCGTCATCTCCTTCAGCAGCTCGGCCGAGGGCGGACGTCCTTCGCGCACATCGGCCAGGTAGGCCGGAATCTGATCGAGCGAGGTTGGGCCGCCATAGGCCATCAGGAGGACGCCGATCGTCGTTTCTCCGCTGGTTGCTGAACGCTCGTGCACGATTTCTCTCCCCATGATGACCAAACGGCGCTCAATCCCGTTCGGAATGTTGATGCACCAACTCCGTGACGAACTGGACGTTGTCGACCGGCGTTTGCGGTAGGATGCCATGTCCCAGATTGAAAATATGGCCGTCGCGGCCGTCGGCCTGCGTCAGAATTGCGTCGACCTGTCGCTCGATCTCGGCCCGTGGCGCGAAGAGCAGCGTCGGATCGAGGTTGCCCTGCACCGCGCGATCAGAGCCGATCCGCTCCCAGGCGCGATCGAGGTCAACGCGCCAGTCGACGCCGATGACATCAGCGCCGCTTTCCGTCAGCAGATCGAGCAGGCCGGACGTGCCGGTGCCGAAGATGATGACCGGCACGTCGAGCGTGTGAAGCGACGCGACGATGCGCTGCGTGTGCGGCAGGATGTGCGCCCGATAATCGCGCGGACTGAGCGCGCCCGCCCAGCTATCGAAAATCTGCACCGCGCGAGCGCCCGCCGCGACCTGACCACGCAAGTAACGACTCGTCATGCCGGCCAGCCGGTCCATCAGGAGCGCCCACGTCTCCGGTTCACCATACATCAGCTGTTTGGTGCGCAGGTAATTGCGGGAGCTGCCGCCCTCAATCATGTAGCTGGCGACGGTGAACAGCCCGCCGGCGAAGCCGATCAAGGGAAGGTCGCCGGGCAGTTCATGCGTAACCAGCCGGATCGCCTCTAGGGTCGCGGGTACCGCTTCATCGGGGTCGAGCACGCGTAGCCGCTCGACATCGGCTCGACTACGTACGGGGTTATGGATCACCGGGCCCTCGCCTGCCGCGAATTCGAGATCGATCCCCATCGGCACCAGCGGCAGCAGGATATCGGCGAAGATGATGGCCGCATCGACATCGAGCCGCTTGATCGGCTGCAAGGTCACCTCGGCGGCCAAGGCCGGCTGCGCGCAGATTTCGAGGAGCGTGTGTTGTTCCCGAAGTTTGCGGTATTCGGCCATGTAGCGTCCGGCCTGGCGCATGAACCAGACGGGAGTCCGGTCGACCGGCTGCCGGCGACAGGCGCGCAAAAAGCGAGATGTCGAATCAGTCAAAACGGCTGCTCCACCCGTGCGCGGGACGAAACTCGGCCCCTTCCAAGGCCCGATTCTACCACCCCCTTCCCCGCCGGAAGCCGGGAATCTCATGCGGAATCGAGGGTGGGCTATACTGCGTTCGTATGAAAGGAGTATCCGTCATGAGTGAGCAACAGCCGTCGTTCGAGCCGCGCTTTTACGACCTTTCCGAAGTTCGTCCGTTTTCTCCCCTGGCGGGGTTCGAAATGCAGGCGGTCATCGGCGGCGCCATGATGGCGAACTGGGTGCGGATCGAGCCAAATCAAGAGATGCCGCGCCACCAACATCCGCAGGAGCAGCTCGGTATCATGCTGGAAGGGACGCTTGAACTGACGATCGGCGATGAAACGCGCGTCCTCAAACCGGGACACGCCTACACCATTCCGGGCAATGTGCCGCATCACGCAACGACCGGGGAAGACGGTTGCCTGGTGCTCGATATCTTCAGTCCCACCCGTGAGGACTATGCCGCGCTGGCTCGGACCGCGAACGAACAGGACTGAGCGGCCATAGGCACCGTGCGGCGTGTCACCTACGCTTCAGCCAGAGAGACACGAGTTGGATTCAAAGGTTCGTGAGAGGCGACAGAGCACGGGAGCAATATCGAGCGCGGTCAGCAATCACGGTTGACACATATCAGGGACAATGATATGCTCATACCGCGATAGAGACTACTCCCGAGGGAGTGAGAAGGCGGGCCGAAACGGCACATGGGTGAGCTCATTGTGGGCCGGCCGGCGCTCAAACTTGAATTCGCGGTGTCTGTCGTTTTGGATCTCACGTCCGCGATATCGCTGGTCTATCGGGCAACCGATCCGCGACGATTTGAGCGTTGGCTAGTCGATGCACGACAATCGCTAGACCCGGAAGTCCAGCACGAGCTAGACACGTTGCTCGGCTTTTCGGGACGACTGCTCTACTTTATTGAAGAGCTCTTGATGTCGTATGACCCATTCGAGCCATCGCGACTGAGCGCGGACTTTGACGATTTTCTTGCGCATCTGGAGAACCTGCCGCCGTACGAATATAAGTCGATGGTGGCACAGTCCGTGCTTAGAGTCTATCGGGACCGAGGCGTAACCGAAACGCCGCCAATGAACGGCGATCGAGAAGACTGGCGGACGTTTCTCGAACCAGGCATCACCCGCGCCGATTTGGACGAGGTTGTTGATCTGGTTCTGGCACCTGAACAACTGAAAGTGCGTACCGTCAATCTCATCCGACGGTTCTGGCAGGAATGCTACGCGCCCGAATTCGAACGGGCCCTTCCGGAGATGCGACGAGCGCTGCGACAAGCGCGTTCGACGACGTACCCGGGTGTGGGGGTGGCGTTCTCGGAGCTGAGTGGGCACCGCCTGCCGGAAGAGGTACAGCTGGCATTGCCACACGTCGAGCGTGTGACATTTTGTCCCTCGTATCATCTCGGGAACTTCGTGCAGTTCATTCTTTACGCGCCCGAGTTGATTCTCTACTTCAACTGCCAGCGCGCCAGCGCCGTCATCCAGCCGGAGCAGGATTCGTCCGCATCACCCGATCTACTTCCTGGCTTGCGGGCGTTAGCTGACGGCACTCGCCTGCGCATCATCGAGATGCTGCGCGGCGGGGAACTGTACGCACAAGAGGTCGTTGGACGTTTGGGCATCAGTCAGTCGGCGGTTTCGCGCCATCTGGCGATGCTGGAAGCCGCGGACATCGTAAGCGTGCGGCCGTCCAACGGTATGAAATACTACGCGATCAATGCTCGCCGTCTTCGGCAACTGGCTGAAGAACTTGAGCGGATCGGTTAGCGACCTGGCCTTTCGAGGCTGGTCACGTTAACAAAACAACATCCCAGCGCGCCTTACGGCGCGCGCGTTGAGGGTCAACCGCGTCATGGCCGGTTGTATAGCCGCTCGGCACCATGTGAATGGGATGCCAGGCTTTACACAACCCCTTGATTTCCTCAGATGAACGGCAGCAGCAATGCCGCCGTTTCCACGGAAACCCTCATTTGGAGGCTTGGTCCGATCGGCCAGGACCGAGCTCACAAAACCTCTATAGACGGTTGGCCTATCTGGCGATGAGGGGTGTGTTCCCAAAACTGGGAACCGCCCCTC
>CALAGB010000349.1 GCA_937891245.1 uncultured Thermomicrobiales bacterium
CACACCAATCGGGATTTCGCCGTCGTGATGCTCGTTGAAGAATTCGATCGTCGCCGATTTACCCCAGCAGCCGAGGCCGCTGATCGAGCGGAGTTCGCCGGTTTGACGGTGATACACGATAATCGGCGCGACCCCGCCGAAGCTGGTGAGATCGGGCAGCAGGACGTTGATGCAAATACCGGCCGCGACACCGGCGTCGATGGCATTCCCACCGCGTGCCAGAATACGCATAGCCGCCGCGGTCGCCAGATAGTGACCGGATGCCGCGACGTAATGCCGCGCCTGAATCGGAGGACGGTGGCTGGTGCGCCGCTGCGGCTCGGGTATTACAATCACATCCCTACTCCTTCCGGACGAGCGACCACACAGGCGGTTCCACGACGAATCTGAGCGGCGAATTCAACGTCCCGGTCGGGGCAGTGGCTACGAGCGCGCTCCCGAACCGCTCATCTGCTCGACGATTTGTCCCGAATCGTGTTCGGCACCGGTGAGTACCAGGACGACAGCCTCTGGTGCCGGATCCTGATGCTCGATCTCGACCTCCGGGTTCGGAATGTAGCGATCGTCGCTCCAGGTATCCGCCCCGGGGTGCAGCGTCTGGCAGAGCCAGGTTCGGCTGCTGATGGCGTTGCTGCCGAGCTTGCGACGGGTGCGCTCCTCATAACGGTCGATGTCGCCATTGGCGTGAACGACATACACCTCAACAACGCGGCGGCCTTCGTGGCGCCCACGATCGAGAATCGTCTTTCCAGCGGCCTCAGCGACATCCTGGGCTGGTGCGCCGCGATCAAATTTCAGGAAATAGTTCATCGGTGTCCTCTCGTGCCAGCGTTGACGCGGCCAACGGACGTGCCGCGTGTCGCTCTTCGCGCACGTTTAGTGTACTACGGGATTCAGGAAATTCGGATGGGGAGGCGCGAGGGTGAGCGGGCGGGCGCGATTCGCGGGCATCCCGTCGATGGGGATGTGACCACATGCATCGCCGCACTCGTCAACTGTATCCTGCGTCTACACCCTTCCTTTGGGCCCCAGCAGCACCTCATAGATCTCGATGTGTTGCTGGGCGATGGCGTTCCAGTCGAAGCTGGTGCCCTGGGCCAGCGCCTGCGCCGCGAGGCGTTCGCGCAGCGAGCGATTGCCGAGGAGCGTTTGGATACCGGCGCGCAGCGCGTCCGGTTCGCCGGGCGGCACGAGCCAGAGGCTTTCGCCGCCGATGAGTGGTTCGAGCGAATTGTCGGTGCCGGGGTCGGTCGTGACGACGGCGGCACCGGCGCGAATGGCGGCGATGAGCGTGCCGCGTCGCAGGCTGGCGCCATCGCGGAAGGGCAAAACCACCAGGTCCATCGCGCGCAGGGCAGCGGCTGCTTCGTTCGGCGATAGATGTCCGGTCTGGATCACCGGGATCGATGCTTGATCCAGTTGTTGGCTGAGCCGTGCATGATAGGCGTGGTTCGCTTGATCGGTCTGAGCCAGTCCGCCGCCGATGATGACGAGTGCCGGTCGTGTTGCGAACGGCAGGTCGGCCAGCGCTTGCAACAGGACATCGACGCCCTTGTCTTCCGTCAGAAAACCGAAAAAGCCGACGGCGTGCTCGCACTCCTCCGGCAGCCCGAGCTTCCGGCGCACAGCCTCACGCTCGATCGGCGGGATGTCGGGCAGGTTGCTCCCGATCGGGATCGCCTTCAGTCGCCGAAGCAGGTCCGGCTGCAGCGCCAGGTCTTCCAGATCCTGGACATTGGTGACGATCACCGCGTCGCTCCCTTTGGCGAGGGTGCGCGTGACCCATTCGCGCGCCGGCCCCGCTTTCGGGAAGAGGTAGGGTGGCAGGAGATCGTGAAAGGTCGTGATGATCGGGAGCGCGTCGTGCCCTTTACCGAGTCGACGTGGGACGAGATTGATCGCCGGGTGCATGGCGTAGGCGCCGGTCTGATACTGAATATGAAGCACTCTGGCATGCGTCTGTCGCAGCGCGTCGCGGATCTGGTCGGTAATGTTCCAGTGCCAGCGCCGCACATTGGGCAGCACGCGCGGATCTTCGGAGCGGGCGGCTTCGCTGGTCAGCACGCGCGCGTGCCAGCCGTTGTCGGCCAGCGCCGCGACGAGGCGCGCCGTGTAGTCGCCGATGCCGCCATGCATCGGCGGATATTCGGCCGAAACGATCAGTACCGGCCCCTTCACCGCGATTCGCTCCGCCCGCGCAGGCCGCTCTTGAAGGCGCTCAGGTAGAGTTTAACCCGCTGCACCCGCAAGGTACGTTTGTGGCCGAGCGCGCCCTTGCCTGCTTCGATCCCGGCACGCACCAAATAGCTGCCGAGCAGAAAGACGCGTAAAGCGCCCGCGACTCGCTTGCCATGCAGCGTCTCGTAGAGGAGCACTTTGCTCGTGTCGAAGTTGATCTGGCGTGCGGGCAGATCGGCGCGACTGCTGCCGCCCTCGTGATGGACGATCGAAGCCGACGGCAAGTAGACGATGTGCCAGCCCGCCGCGCGCACGCGATGCGCCCATTCAACCTCTTCGGAGTACATAAAGAAGCGCTCGTCGAAGAGCCCGGCGCTTTCCAGCGTTTGGCGGCGCACCATCAGACAGGCGCCGACGAGCCAGTCAACCTCCTGCAGTTCGTCGTTTGAGCGATCGGTGACGTAGTAGCGGCGCAGCGTGCGGTTGTCGTGCCAGATCTGCTGCACGATCGTGCTCTCCAGAAAACCGGTTCGTCGCGTCGGGAAGCGGCGTCGGGTCGATTGGGTCGAGCCGTCGGGGTAGACGATGCGTGGCCCGACGACACCCGCATCAGCATGGTTCTGCAGGTAGTTCAGCATGATCCCGAAGGCGTCGCCCGTGACGGTCGTATCCGGATTGAGGAAGACGAGCGTCTCTCCCCGCGCGGCGGCGGCCGCCCGATTGTTGGCTGCGGCGAAGCCAAGATTGCGTTCAAGCTCAATCAGTCTTGTGGTTGGGAAGCGCCGTCGTACCGAATCGGCCGAGCCATCGCTGGACGCGTTGTCGATGACGATCACCTCGACACGCTGGCCGGTCGTTGCCAGCCAGCCTTCGAGCGAGGCGAGACAGGCGAGCAGCAGATCGCGCACGTTGTAGCTGACGATGATGATACTTAGATCGAGTTCGGCGGGCCCCAGCGATGGGTGAGCGTAGGCGTTGACGTCATCACGTCGCTCGCGTTCGGCGTCCAACCGCGTGAGTTGCGCGCGTGATTGCGAGACGAGCAACAGTTCGTAGTAGGCCATCGCGAGGGCAAGACGTGCGCCGATGAGTCCGTCGCGGTAGCCGGCGAGTCTGACGTAGCGCCGCCAGAATTCGCGTGCCGGGCGGCCCACAAATCCCCGCCGTCGGGGTGTCTGCCCCTGAAGCGCTAACTCGCGTGCGCGCATTTGCCCGTAATGTCGTTGTTTCGTACGAAACTCCTCCAGGCTGTCGTAATTCAGATGCAAGATCGGTTCGTTGAGGGTTCGCACTTCTCCGTTGATCTCGACCACCTCGTGGACCTCGCGGTCGATGGCGTAGTGAGCGCGTTCGCGGCGGAGCAAGCGGAGCTGGTGATCGGGCCACCAACCGCCGCCGCGAATTTCGCGGCCGAACATGAAATTGCGCCGTGCCACCCAGTAACCCGCCACATCGTCGGGGGCTGTGCGCAGCGTCCGGGCCAGCTCAACACGGAACGCGGGTGTCATCCGCTCATCCGCATCGAGGAAGAGGACCCATTCCTGCGTCACCATCTCGAGCGCCGCGTTGCGCTGGCTGGCGTAGCCGCGAAACGGGTGGTACGCAACCTCGACGCCGATCTGCCTGGCGATCTCGACCGTCATATCGGCGCTGCCCGAATCGACGATCAAGGTACGCTCGGCCAGACCAGCTGCACTGCCGAGGCATTCCGGCAGGTGCCGTTCCTCGTTCAGTGTCAGAACAACGATTGCGAGGGGCAGGCGGTTGCTCGGCACCTCAGGCATGGTCGCCTCGCGCCGCGCGGTAGAGCGCGGAAACCTCGCGCAGCCGCCGTCCTTGCGCCGCATCGCGACGGCTCGTCCACCAGCCGGCCACGGTCGCCATGCGTTCGACCGTACGCAGGTAGGCACCCGAATGATAGTGGGCGAAGTAGCGCGCTCGGCTGCGATGGAGTTGCACGAACATCGCGTCCGGCGCTTGCCCGGTGCTTTGACCGCCGTGGTGAATGATGCGCGCCGCCGGAGCGATCAGAATCGACCAGCCGGCGGCCGCGATGCGCCGGCACCAGTCAATCTCCTCGCTGTACATGAAGTACTGCTCATCGAGGAGCCCGACCTGCTCGATGACCTCCCGCCGAACGAGCATGCAGGCGCCGAGCGGATAATCGACGGCGTAGGGACTCAAGCCGTCGCCCGGCGTGAAGCGCCCATTGAGGCCCGAGGCGACCAGCCGGTCGTGGAGCGGGAAGAAATCGAGAAAGCTCTGGGTGAGCGTCGGGAAGCGATAGCCGGCCGACTGCAACGAATGATCCGGATTGAGCAAGATGCCGCTGACCAGTCCAACATGCGGCATCGCGTGCAGCGCCGAACGCATCGCCGCGAGCGCCCCGGGCAGTAGTTCGGTATCCGGATTGAGGAGCAGGAGGTCAACGGACGCCGCCTGCCGGATGCCGCGATTGGTGGCGGCGGCAAAACCGCTGTTCTCCGAGCGGGCCACGACCTGCACCGAGGGGAAGCGCTTGGCGAGCATCTCGACCGTACCATCGGACGATGCGTTATCGACGACGATTGTCTGAAGCGTGATACCGGATCGATCGGCATCGGCGTAGAGCGCATCGAGACAGCGCGCGAGCAGGTCGCGTGTGTTCCACGAGACGATGACGGCGGACGTGTTCGATGCCTCGGTTTCCTCCATAGTCTCCCTGTTTTCGCTCCGTTTCGGTCGATTACCTATGTATTTAACCTGGTTTGCTCCCTGCTGGCTGCGTCGTGTTCCGTCGCTCGTGTGCAAGGCAGGGCAGTGACGTGCTAGACTCGCCGGAGTATTGAGCGATACTGCCTCCGCGGAGCGAGCCGGCCTGAACGTTTGCTTGGGCCAATTTTGACATGAGAATGGACATGCGTTTGCCATGCGCCTTGTGCGAAATAATGGGTACATTCGATCTCGCAAGCGACGCGCGCGACTGACCGCGCTCGTCGGTTTCATCCTTCTGGCATCGGCCGTCGCCGTTACGTTCTTGTACCCGTCGCTTTTCGTCCCCGGTTATGCGCTGCTGATCCTCGGTTTCATCACATTTAACATGGGCATGCAACAGTCGACAAAATGGAGCCGCCATCCCCGGCCGGATGAAGTGCTGGTCGAAGCGCTGCGCCGGCTCAACGATCGCTACACGCTCGTGCAGTATCCGGCGGTCGGTCGGGGGAAGCCAGGACATGTCCTCGTCTATCCCGGTGGCCTTGTCGTCATCACTACGCGCGAGGTGCCGGGCAAGGTCTCGGTTGATGGCTCGAAGTGGCATCGGACTGGCGGTAACAAAATCTGGATGCTGGTTGGAATGTCGGCGCCGCAGCTTGGCAATCCGTCAATCGAAAATGACGGCGATCGCCAGGCGCTGGAAGCGATTCTTAACGAGCGTGGTCTGAGCGGCGGCGATGCGATCGACGGCATTGTCGCGTTCCTCAACCCTCAGGTCGAACTGGAGGTTGAATCGTCCGACATCACCGTGGTCGACAGCGACAACCTGCTGCGAGCCGTGCGCGAATTGAGTTCCGAGACGGTCCTCCCGACGAAAGATCGTGACCGTATCATCGAAGTGCTGGCTGAGGGCGAGGATGTCGAAGGTCCGATATCGCTGGCGACGCGCCCTGCCGGGACGAAACGTGCTCGCGCGGCGTAGCGACCATCTGCCCGTGCACGAATCGAACGGGCGGTACGGAGCATGAGCGCGCCTGCCGTTTCCTGGCCGATCATCGGGCACCAGGGGGCAGTTGAGCTGCTGCAACGATCGGTCGCGACGGGGCAGATCGGTCACGCCTATCTCATTTCCGGGCCGCAGGGGATCGGACGACGGACGCTCGCGCGGACATTCGCGCAGGCGCTCGTGTGCCAGGCACCGCTTCCCGAAAGACCGTGTGGTGTCTGCTCCGCTTGCCGCCGCGCCGCTCGCGGCATTCATCCCGACGTCATGACCGTCAGCCTCGAACAGCAAGGCGCCGCCGAGTCGCGCGACAGCAAGAATACGCGCATCACCATCGAGACGATTCGCGAACTCCGCTCAAACCTGTCGTTGCGACCGTTGGAAGCCGACTGGCGGGTGGCGATCCTCGAAGACGTCGAACTCTTTTCGCTACCAGCCTACGACGCGCTGCTTAAAACGCTCGAAGAGCCGCCGCCCTTCGTCGTGCTCCTCCTCATCGCGACCGAGCTGGAAGCGGTACCGGAAACGATCCGCTCCCGTTGCCGCCCGCTGGCGCTGGAGCCGCTGAGCCGCGATGCCGTCCGCACGGCGCTGGCCGATCGAGGCGTCGAGCCGTCGCAGGCCGCCGTGCTCGCCGGGATCACCCGTGGCCGAATCGGCCAGGCGATCGCGCTCTCCGTCGATCGCGCGGCGCTCGATGCACGCCGCGAATCGGTCGACATGGGACTGGAGATGATCGAGAATCCGGTCGCGGCGCTCGGAACCGTCCGACGCATGACTGATATCTTCCGGCGCGGGCAACGCGCTCGCGTCGAAGCCGATCTCGATACGCTGCTCAGCCTCTGGCGCGATCTGCTGCTGATCGTGGCCGGTTGCCAGGAGCAGATGGTGAACGTCGATGTGGCAGATCGGTATCATTGGCTCGCCTCGAAGCTCAATCTCCAGCAGGCTCACGACGGGCTGACGGCGACGCATCAGGCGCTGATCGACCTTTCGCTCAATGTCCAACCCCGCCTTGCCCTCGATCGCATGGTGACGCAGTGGCCGCGTCTGACGAGTTGACCGCTATCCTCGGCGCGCTCGTTCCTGGTGACGGCCATGTCTACTTCTGCCGATCGGAACTCGCCGATCTCCGGGCCGGCGACTGGGTCGACCTCAATGGCCAACCGGCGCGCATCATCTTCGAACCTGGTCAGGTCGACTACGCGGATGCGCCGGTCGACCTGCCCCGAATCCAGCGCCGCCTCACCTCGGAAGAGATTGCCGGTATCAAGCCCGTCGCGCATTCAGCACTGGACGTCGCCGTGCGTTTCGGCAGCCTGGGACGTTTTCACCCACGCTTCACCGATCTCGACACGCATGTCCGCGAGCGGCTACGGCTTGACCGTGCCCCCGCACTGCCGCGCCTTGGTGCCACCGTCCAGACGCCCGGCGGCACAGGCATTCTCCTCAGCGTCTCGATGCGCCACCAAAGCGCGACGATCCGCCTGGAATCGGGCGAAGAAGTTCGAGTGCCGGTGGAGGAGCTAGGGTAGCGGCGACCGGTCCTCATCTCCGACCCCTCTCGCAGAATAGGGAGAGGGGTCGGAGTGGGAGCTGTTTTCCCCGCCTCAGTTTCCGCCGGATGGCTTCTCGGGGGCACTTGGCAGGCGGACGGTGAGGAGGCCTTTGTCGGTCAGGAGATAGGCAGTGCTGGTGCCGTCGTCGACGGCCATCGTTTGAATGTTGGCGAACGAAGGCTCGCCCTCTTTCGGCTGGAACTGCTGCACCATCGTACCGTCGCGATTGAGGCGGATCAGGCGCCCCTGGCTATCGGCGATATAGAAGTACGGCCGATCGACCTGCTCCGAGAGCGCGACGGCATCGCTGATAGCCGGTTGGACACCGGTTGGGGTGACCGTCGCGTTTATCGCGCTGCGGTAGAAATCGAGAATGCGGCCATCCTTCAACAGCACGTAGATGTGCCCATCGATTGACATATCGACTGCATTTTTCAGTTCAGACTCGTCGAGCCCGGACGTCCAGTCCTCTGGCTGCTGATCGAAGGCTCCGGCGCTGAACTTCAAGATTTGGGCCGTTTCCGGCTGCAGCAGATAGAGATTGCCGGAGTAGCCGCTGGTGCTGACGATGCCGGTATGCGGCGAGCCGAACGTGCCGACGGCATGGCGTGCCCAGAGCGCGGTCGTCGGATCGAAGGTGTAAACCGCGTTGCCGTCGAAGACGAGTGGTGCGCCATCACCCCAGGCAGCGCCTTCGAGCGTGCCGGTCGGCGAACCATCAATCTGATCGCCGCTGCCGATCAAGCGCACCAGCGTGGTGCCGTTGGTATCGAGCCGGTAGAGCGCGTCGGTGAAGACGTAGAGCTGGCCGTTACCGAAGAACAGATGCGGCGTCACGCCCTGCGGAGCGGCCGGTATGCCGCCGGCGATCTGGATGCCCGAGAGCCGGCTGACGTGATGCGCGACGTCGAGATCGGTCGCGATCGCCTCGTTTTGCTCGGCCGCACGGACCGGA
>CALAGB010000350.1 GCA_937891245.1 uncultured Thermomicrobiales bacterium
CCGTGCCGTCGCGCAGGAGCACGTTGACGTCGGTCTCATTGCTCATCAACCCGCGAGGGCCAGCATCAAGCTCAGGGTCGTAGGTGACTTCGATGCGCCGGACCATGTCGAGCACCGCTGGTGAACCGATCTTCTCTTCCGTGAATTGATCGATGAAGACGTCGTTCTCCAGCAGCATGATCGCCAGGCAATATTGCAGATTGAGCTGTGCTGACGTGATGGTCGTCGGCTTATATGGAAAGCCGACGGCCCGGAAGGAGCCCTGCGGCAGCTTGACGACAACCTTTTCGATCTCATCAGGCGCCAGTGTGTGCTCTTGGCGCAGCTTCTTGATCGCTTCAAGCGATGGGTGAATCGGGATGCGGCAGGCCCAGACCTTGAAGTTGACGCCGCGCGACAGCCATTCCTCACCAAACCCCTCGTAAAGCTTGCTCAGGTCGAAGGTGTCACGCGCGCCAGAGAACGCCGAGGGGAAACTTCCGTATCCACATTCGAAGATATTGTCGACGTTCGTAAAACCATGCGCCGCAAGCTCGGCCGCGAAGACCCCCGAATACGCCGCCTGCCCGGCGAGCAAGCGTTTGCCCATGCCCCCGTGATGCGTTCCCATCAGGCTGGCGGCCCGTTGCGCCGCGTTGCCGATTGCATGAACCGCCTGCTCGCGCGGCAACTGGAGGACACTCGCCGCTGTTCCAACTGCTGCGAACGTCCCGAAGAGTCCCGGCCCATGGAAGCCACACGTAACATGCGGGACCCGGCCAACACAGTTCGAGACCCGCGCCGCCGTCTCAATACCGGTGACGACCGCGGTGATTAGCTCCATACCTGAGAGCGACACACCGCTCTCAACCAGCGCCGCCGCCACGCTCATCGTCACCGAGCCGTGATGGCCACCGGCGCCGACATCGTCCAGCTCGAAGCCGTGAATCGACGCGCCATTCACCATCGCCGTGTTCTTGGCGGAAAAGCGATGGTCCGTTCCCCAAACGTGGGCGGGGCCGGGTTGTTCGGTTGCCTGCAACGTATCGATCAGTCGTTGGGTCCACGGCATGCGCGAACCAAGCAGGCCGCAGCCAATCGTATCGAGCGCGAGCAGCTTCATCATGTCGACAACATCCGCCGGCAACTGCTGCTCCCGGCTCGTCGCCAGGTAGTCGGCGACTTTATAGGTCTCTCCGGCCATCTTATGCGGCACTCCCATCAGCACTCACGCTGCGCGCGAGGCGACTCATATCGTCCAAGCTATCGAGGTGTTGCACCATTTCGATCATTGCGTCCTGCTGTTGCGCGCTGAGCGCGTGTTGACTGAAGCGGCGGAACTTGTCGGCGACGACAGCGAAGCTCGCCGGATTGCCGGCCGCACCGACAAACGTCGTGGCGTCCAACAGATGCGTCTGTCCGCCAATCTTGATTTCGAGCTGCGTGTCGCCGGAACTGCTTTCTTCAACCTTGATCTTTTGCGCCAGACCGAGAATACCGGCGTCGCTGAGCGCCGATTCGTTGAATTGCAGCGGATCGTCGAGGTCACGATACATCGCGGTCGCGGTGGCGAAGAGGAGGCTGTACTGCGCCCCCATCAGGCTGGTCGGCGCGCGATCCAGGTAGCGCTCTTCGAGCAAACGCCCTGCTGCCTTGATCGTGAGCGATTCGACCTGCCGCGGGTCGAACGAGATATCGTGCTTGAACGCCTGAATCGCGGCAACCACCGCCTGCGAGGTCGCGTGATTTGGATACGCCTTGATCGTCAGCGTCTCCATCCGCCATTCGTCACCCAGTCCGCTCAGAAGCTTCTCCGGCTCGGGTGACGGCGAGAAGGCGTGGAGGTAACCGTACGGGCCTTCGATGATCGTCGCTGGACCGGTAAAGCCGCGCTGAGCGAGGAAGGCGCTTTCCATCCCCAGCTGCGACGCACGTCCCAGGTGCAGGCGCTTCGTCATTTCGCCATGCCAGACGTATTCGATCAGCCCGCCGGCGTGCGAACCGGCGATGCCAAACGCGTTCGCCAGAGTATCGGCGTCAAAACCGAGCAATTTGCCGGTGACCGCTGCTCCGCTGAAGGGGCCATTCGCGGATGGATTATGGAAGCCGCGGACGACCTCGACCGCACCCGTTTGCGCATCACCGATCCGACAGACCAATTCGTAGCCGAGTGCCAGCGCCGTGACGAAATCGCGACCCGACGTATGCTCGCGCTCGGCAATCGCGAAGCCGGCCGGAAAGACGGTACCGGCCGGGTGCGAGACGTGACCGATATGCTCCGACTCGAAACCACCGATCATCACGCCATTGACGAGCGCCGCCAGCGAGACTGGTGCCTTCCAGTCGAGCGTGAACATCGACGCCTCGCCCTTGCCGCCGACTTCGCGCGCCATATCGGCGACGATCCCGGCCCACGGCTGCGGCGCGCCGACGAATCCAGAGCCGAGGCAGTCCAATACATAGGTCTTTGCACGCTCGACGACGCTGGCGGGCAGCGACTCATAGGTTGAGTTCGCGATAAACGCCGCCAATTTCCGCGTTTCGTCCATGTTTCTCTGTCGCTCCTCTCGCGTCCGGGACTCCGGACGCCATGTGTGATACCGGCGCTCAGCGCGCCCCTCTCATGCGTGGATCCAAGATGTCGCGGATCGCGTCGCCGAACATATTGAAGGCATAGACGACGATGGCGATGGCGAGTCCCGGGAAGATCGCGAGATTCGGATGGTAGACCATCTGCGGACGTGCCTCCTGCAGCATCCGGCCCCAGGACGGGAACGGCGGTGGCGGCCCAAAGCCGAGGAACGACAAAGAGGCCGTCAGCAAGATGACACTTCCGATCTGGATTGAGGCGGTGATGATGACGATCGGAATGGTATTGGGAAAGATATGCCGAACGAGAATGCGCAAGTGACTGGCACCGATCGCCCGCGCCGATTCGACATACTGGCTCTCTTTGATCGAGATCGTCGCGCTCCGGATGATGCGCGACGCACCGGCCGCGTACAGAAGCCCGAGCGTAACGATCAAGATCGGTGTGTGATTTGAGAAGATCGAGACGATGAAGATCACGAAGATCAGGCCGGGGAACGAGAGCCAGATATCGATTACCCGCTGCATCAGCAGATCGAAGAGGCCGGTGAAATAGCCGGAAACCATGCCGATAACGGTTGCGATCAGCGTTGACAGAATGATCGCACCGAAGCCGATGAACACCGTTATCCGCGATCCGTAGATGATACGACTGAGAATGTCGCGCCCCTGCTCGTCGGTGCCGAACGGATGGCTCAAGCTCATCCCGAGCAGGCGATCGGAGACCTTGATGGTGTCGTAGCCGTAGGGCGCCAGCACATTAGCCAGAAGCGCGACGACGAGAAGCAGAATGATAATGGCGCCGCCGACCGCACCGAGCGGTTTTTGTCGCACGAAACGTCGCAAGGCCGCCAAACGACTCCGTTGATAGATCCTCCGTCCGGAGACGAGCACGCTTGCGTCGACTGCGGCCGCGTGATCGGTACTTGTCATGACGAGTACCGAATCCGTGGATCGATCAGCGAGTACGAGACGTCAACCGCTAGGTTACTGATGACGACGATGATCGCCGTCAGGAGTACCACCGCCTGCACGACCGGGTAGTCACGCTGCTGGATCGAACTGAGAAGGTAATTCCCCATACCCGGAATCGAGAAGATTGCCTCCAGAATCACCGTGCCGCCGACGAGTCCCCGGATCTCGAGTCCAATGATTGTCACAACCGGGATGATCGCGTTGCGCAACGCGTGCCGCGTAATCACGACCCGTTCACGCAGCCCCTTCGACCAGGCGGAGCGAATGTAATCCTGCCGCAGAACTTCGAGCATCGTTGTACGCATCAAGCGCATGATCGCGCCGGCGGTGTGGGCACCGAGGATCAAGCCGGGTATCCAGAGGATGCGTATGTTGGCGGAAGGACTCTCCCAGACCTGGTGATAGCGTAAGGGCGGAGTCCATCCGAACCAGTCGAATCCGTAGATGATGACGATCAACGCCAGCCAGAAGCTGGGGATCGCGAGGAAGAGGATGGCGGCGCTGCGCGCAATCTGGTCGGCCCAGCCGTCCTGCCGGACAGCGGCGATGACGCCCACCGGAATCGCGATGACGAGCGAGAAGATCAGACCGAGCAGGCCGAGTTCGATCGTCACCGGGATTCGTTCCGCGAGATCCTGCATAACGGGTCGACCACTGATGATCGAACGGCCGAAATCGCCCTGCCCCAGGTCCTGGATCCACCAGAGATACTGCTTCACGATTGGCTGATCAAGCCCATACTGCCGCTCGATCGCTGCACGAGTCTGCGGATTCACATAGGTCACGTCCGGACCGATGATTTGATCGACGACGTCGCCCGGGAGAAACCGAACGGCTGCGAAGACCACGACCGTGATCCCGAAAAGCGTCGGGATCATCAGGGCGATCCTACGCAGGAGATACGCTTTCATCCCATTCCCCTCAATTCAGCCTATTTGTTCGATTTGTTCGACCAGTAGTAGGTCAGGTCCTCACTCGGCCAACCCTGAGCGATCGTCTGGTGGATGGTGGCGTTCTGAACCCACGGCTGATACGCGTAGTACGACGCCGCGGCACCAAACTGCATCGGAACGACATACATCTTCTGGGCAAGCAGATTTTGGACGTCCCGAATCTGCTTAATCAATTCCTGTTCGTCCTGCAGCGACTGAATCGCGATCATCTTCTGCGTCAGATCGTCGTCATGCCATTGCCCGTAGATGCCGTGGTTCGGATTGAGGTACTGCGTCTGGAAATAGGCGAAGGGATCGGTTCGGGTCTGCGGGATCCACATCAGTCCATCGAACTTGCCCTTGCCGGTATTCGGGATGAACGTACTGTTATAGTCCTCTTCGACGCCCTTGACGTCGAGCCCGATGTTCCGCAGGTACTCGATGGTCAACTCGGACATGATCCGATACGGATCGCCGTACCGCGAATTGGCCGCCGCGTAGTGCAGTTCGGTTGAGAAGCCTCCGCCGGCTTCTTGGACAAGCGCCTTCGCCTTCTCCGGATCATGCTTGAAATAGCCGGCGGCCTCCGGCGTGATTTCGTCGCCCTTCGGGTCCAGCCAGTATTCGCCGAACGTCGCGGGAACGTAGTTGTGCCAGTAACGGTTGACCTTGATCCCCTGATTTTCCAAATCTTTCAAGCCATAGGCGGCATCAAGCATCGCGTCGCGATCGAGCGCCATCGAAACCGCGTGTCGGTAGCGGACGTCCTTCCACTGCTTGTCGTTGGGTGAGAAATTGAGAACGCTCGCCGGGAACGGCGGGTATTCGTAAATTTGAACGCCCTTCACCGAATCCTGCACCCGCTTGAGGTCAGAACTCTGGACAATGATCCAGTCGATGTTGCCCGCCAGGAACTGGCTGAGCTGGGTCGCGTACTCGGGGATGACGTTTGTGGTGACGCTGTCAAAGTACGGCAGATCGGGGCCGAGATGCCAGTCAGGATTCCGCTTGAACTCAGACGAACTGTTTGGCGTGTTCTTGGTGAGAATCCACGGCCCCGAGCCGACCACTTTTTCGGCCGGGTTGAAATCAGTGCCTGTCTCCTTCGGCATAATGAACATCGCCTTGGCATCGCCCAGACGTTGGAGGAAGAAGGGGTACGGATCCTTCAGCGTAATGACAACCGTCGCGTCATCGGTTGCCTTGACCTCACTGATCGCACCGAGATCGTCGATGCGGTCGGATTCGACGCTTCCCGGCGTCTTGCCGTTCAGGCGATCCCAGGAGAACGACACGTCCTCCGCCGTCATCTTGCGGCTCAGCGGCGG
>CALAGB010000351.1 GCA_937891245.1 uncultured Thermomicrobiales bacterium
CCCGTGGATAACGAGCTTCTGCATAACGAACGGTTTGAACAACTCCAGCGCCATCTTCTTCGGCAGGCCGCACTGATGCAGCTTCAGATCCGGGCCGACCACGATGACCGAGCGGCCTGAGTAGTCGACGCGCTTGCCAAGCAGGTTCTGGCGGAAACGGCCCTGCTTACCCTTCAGCAGGTCGGACAAGCTCTTCAGCTTGTGCTTCCCACTGCCGGACACGACGCGGCCGCGTCGCCCATTGTCGATCAAGGCATCGACTGCTTCCTGCAACATACGCTTCTCGTTGCGCACGATGATATCCGGCGCGCCGAGTTCGAGCAGTCGCTTGAGACGGTTGTTGCGGTTGATCACGCGACGATAGAGATCGTTGAGGTCGGACGTCGCGAAGCGGCCACCATCGAGCTGGACCATCGGTCGCAGATCGGGCGGGATAACCGGCAGCGCCGTGAAGATCATCCATTCCGGCCGGTTGCCGCTGCGCCGCAGCGCCTCAACCACGCGCAGCCGCTTGGTGGCCTTCTTGCGCCGCATGCCGCTCATGTTCTGGATGTCGAGCCGAAGGTCGGACGCGAGCTGATCCAGGTCCATCTTGGCAACGACGTCGTAGACCGCCTCGGCGCCCATGCTGGCCGAGAAGACGCCCGGCGCCAGCTCGGTCAGTTCACGGTATTGCGTCTCGGTCAGGACCTGAAGTTCCTTCATGTCCGAGATCTGCTTCACCATGCTGTCGGCCTCGGCACGGAGCGCTGACTTCTGTTGCTCGATTTCCGATTCGAACTTGCGAACGCGCTCGTCCGCCTGCCCTTGCAACTGGTCGCGCTCAGCCTCAGCCAACGCATTGCCGCTGGTGACGTCGTGCTCCGCTTGCGTCGAAATCTCTTCCAACTCGGCGTTGACGATGTCGTTCAGCGCGCGAATGCGATCTTCGTTGATATTTTCGCCGGTGCGAACCACGGTTTGGCCGTGGAAGTTCACGTCGAACTCGGCAGCCGTGTTCAGCTGCGACTGCAACTGCTCACGCAGCTCGCCGGCCTCATTTTCCAGCGCCTCGCGCTGTTCGGTCAGTTGCTGTTCAACGGTGTGCTCAAGGCTCGACGCACCCTGCAGCAGGTTGTCCAGCTCGGCCTTGATCTCACCGGTAATCTCGTCACGCCGCGTGCTCAACTCGTTGTCGAGCTCTTCCAGTTCGGCCGACAACTCTTCGTGGATCGTGCGTACGAGTTCGTCGCGTCCTTCGACGTCGACCGACGTGATCAGGTACGACGCAAAATAGAGGACGCGCTCCAGGTTGCGCGGCGAGATGTCGAGCAGCAGGCCAAGCCGGCTCGGCGTCCCCTTGACGTACCAGATATGCGCCACCGGCGCGGCCAGTTCGATATGACCCATCCGCTCGCGGCGGACTTTTGACCGCGTGACTTCGACGCCGCACTTGTCGCAGATTGTACCGGCGTGGCGTACACGCTTGTACTTGCCGCAGTAGCACTCGAAGTCTTTAGTCGGTCCAAAAATACGCTCGCAGAAGAGCCCGCCATGTTCAGGCTTCAACGTGCGGTAGTTGATCGTCTCCGGCTTGGTGACTTCGCCGTACGACCAGCTACGGATCGCCTCAGGCGATGCCAGGCTGATCCGGATCGCGTCGAAATTGTTGACGTCGAAGACCCTCTGCGAATCTCGGTTCCTTGTTGCGCTTGCTGTCATGGTCTGTCCATCACCAATTCACTAGTCTTCGGTCCGCTCGAATCCGCTCAGATTGATGCGGTCGAGGTTCGTCAGCAGATCTCGTGACGTATCCTCGGAGAACTCGATCGTCTGCTCGTCCTCATTGATCACTTCGATCGAAAGACCGAGGCTTCGCAACTCTTTAACGAGAACCTTGAACGATTCCGGCACGCCGGCTTCGACGATCGGCTCTCCCTTGACGATCGCCTCATACGTCTTCACACGACCGACGACATCGTCCGATTTGACCGTCAACATCTCCTGCAGGATGTGCGCGGCACCGTACGCTTCCAGCGCCCACACTTCCATCTCACCGAAGCGCTGACCGCCGAACTGCGCCTTGCCGCCCAGCGGCTGCTGCGTCACCAGCGAGTATGGACCGGTCGAACGCGAGTGAATCTTGTCCTCGACCAGGTGGGCCAGCTTCAACATATAGATGATGCCGACGGTCACCGGCCGGTCGAACATCTCGCCCGTTCGTCCGTCGTACAGCTCGACCTTACCGTCGAGCGGCAGCTTGGCGTCGGAGAGCAGTTCACGAATTTCTTCTTCAGACGCGCCGTCGAAGACGGGCGTCGCGATCTTCATATCGAGTGCGGCGGCTGCCCAGCCGAGGTGTGTCTCCAGCACCTGGCCGATATTCATGCGCGACGGAACGCCGATCGGGTTCAGAATGATGTCGACCGGGGTGCCATCCGGCAGATACGGCATGTCCTCGATCGGCAGAATCCGCGAGATCACGCCCTTATTACCGTGGCGACCGGCCATCTTGTCGCCTTCGGAGATCTTCCGCTTCTGCGCGATGCTGACCCGCACCATTTCGTTGACGCCGGCCGGCAGTTCGTGATCGGTGCCCTCTTCGCGCTTGAAGCGCTTCACGTCAATGATCTTGCCGTGAACGCCGTGCGGTACGCGAAGGCTTGTGTCCTTCACCTCGCGCGCCTTCTCGCCGAAGATCGCGCGCAAGAGTCGCTCTTCCGCCGATAGTTCCGTTTCACCGCGCGGCGTCACCTTGCCGACCAGAATATCGTTCGGTCGCACCTCGGCGCCGATACGAATCACACCGTTTTCATCCAGGTTCGCCAGGCTGTCTTCGCCGACGTTCGGGATGTCGCGCGTGATCTCTTCGGGTCCAAGCTTAGTGTCGCGCGCTTCCGTCTCATACTTCTCGATGTGAATCGAGGTGTAGACATCCTCGCGGACCAATCGCTCTGAGAGCAGGATGGCATCCTCAAAGTTGCCACCTTCCCAGGACATGAAGGCCACCAATACGTTCTGACCGAGTGCCAGTTCTCCATTATCAGTGCTGGAGCTATCGGCGATGATCGTGTTCGCGTCGACGTGCTGGCCCTTCGTCACGATCGGTCGCTGGTTGATGCAGGTGTCCTGGTTCGAGCGAACGAATTTCTGCAGGTTGTAGATACGCTCGCTGCCATTATCTTCAGCGATGATGATCTGCCGCCCGGTGACGTTCTTCACCGTGCCGGACTGTTTGGCAACCACCACCTGACCAGAATCACGAGCCGCCAGGTATTCGACGCCGGTGCCGACGACCGGCGAGCTCGGGCGGAGCAGCGGCACCGCCTGACGCTGCATGTTCGCACCCATCAGGGCCCGGTTCGCATCGTCGTGCTCCAGGAACGGGATACAGGCCGCCGCCACCGAAACAACCTGCTTCGGCGAGACGTCCATATAGTCGATGCGATCCGGCGGCTCAGCCACGAAACGCTCGCCGCGCCGTGCCTCGACATGATCTTCAATAAAGCGCGCGCCCTCACCGAGCGGTGCGTTCGCCTGGGCGATCGTGAACTGCTCTTCCCGATCGGCCGTTAGATACTCGATTTCATCGCTGACGAACGGCTCGGCTCGCACCGACTGCACGCCCGCTTCGACGAGCTTGGCGATCGTCGCCTCATCCAGCGTCGCGCCGGCTTCGACCAGCGTTTCACCACTCTTCGGATCGGCCACGTCGTCTCGGGCGATCTGCCCGATCAGTACCTTGCCGTCCTGCACGATATTCACGCTCTTATAGACGCGCCGGTACGGCGTCTCGATAAACCCATACTGGTTGATCCGGCCGTACGTTGCCAGTGAACCCATCAGTCCGATGTTCGGACCTTCCGGCGTTTCGATCGGGCAGATGCGGCCGTAGTGCGAGTGGTGCACATCGCGCACATCAAACCCGGCGCGATCTCGGCTCAGACCGCCGGGACCGAGAGCGGAGAGACGACGCTTGTGCGTCAACTCAGCCAGCGGGTTGGTCTGATCCATGAACTGCGACAGCTGGCTGCCGCCGAAGAACTCGCGGACGGCCGCCATCACCGGTCGTGTCGTGCTGATCAAACCGTTCGGCGTGACCGTCTCGATATCCTGAATCGTCATACGCTCGCGGATGCCGCGCTCAAGGCGCTGCAAACCGGTGCGCACATGCATCTGAATCAACTCGCCGACCGAGCGGATGCGCCGGTTGCCGAGGTGATCGATGTCATCCGACACGTCTTCGCCGTTATTGACATGGATCAGCGTGCGCACAATCGCGATCAGATCCTCGCGAGTCAGCGTGCGCGTATCGAGCCCAATATCGAGCCCGAGCCGCTTGTTCAGCTTGTAACGACCAACGCGCGCCAGATCGTAGCGCCTGGAGTTAAAGAAGAGTCCTTCCAGGAGCGACGAGGCGTTGTCCTTGGTCGGCGGGTCGCCCGGGCGCAGACGCCGATAGAGTTCGACCTGTGCCTCTTCGACCGTGTTCGTCGGATCGCGTTCCAGCGTGCTCTCAATATAATGATGATCCGAGTCGTCGATGTCGGCGAAAAGCTCACGAATCTCATCGTCTTCGGCATACCCGATGGCACGCAGCAGGATCGTCGCCGGCAGCTTGCGCTTGCGATCGACCTTCACCGACAGCACGTTACGGTTCGACGTCTCGAATTCGAGCCAGGCGCCACGGCTCGGGATGAGCTTGGCACCACAGAGCGGCCGGCCGGTGGTCGGATCATCGCTCAATTCGAAATAGACACCCGGTGAACGGACCAACTGCGAAACGACGACGCGCTCGGCGCCGTTGATGAGAAAGGTGCCGTCCGGCGTCATAATCGGGAAATCACCAAGGAAGACATCGCTTTCCTTGATCTCGCCGGTATCGCGAATCACCAGGCGCACCCGAATACGAAGTGGCGCGGCATAGGTCATATCGCGTTCCCGGCAAACCTCTTCAGTCGCTCGTGGCTCATCGAAGCGGTGCTCGAGAAAATGGAGTTCCATCTTCCCGTTATAATCAACGATCGGCGAGATCTCCTCGAGCAGTTCCCGCAGACCGTCTTCCTTGAACCAATCAAAGGAATCGATTTGCAGTTGCACGAGGTTCGGCATCTCGAGAACCGTGGAAATTCGGGAGTACGAACGGCGACCGATGCCCAGGTTCGAAAGAACCTGACGCCCATCTGTCTGGGCCATGCGCTGGTCACGGAGAGTTACGGCCATGCGCTACTCCTTTATATAGATATGGGGGACACACGACGGGCACTGCCCGCTCGCAGCGGTCAGCACGGCAGGCGTGTAGAGCGTCGAGTTGGCCTCGGGCTGTCTCGCCGGAAAATGGAGAAAGCGGGAAGGCAATAACTACCCCTCCCGAATACCAATATCGTTCGGAATTCGTCCCTGCGTCTTCATTCACATCCGAAGCGCGAGCGATCACCCATCAGCAAACGTGTAGTATACGCCTCGACACGGGAGATGTCAAGCCCAATCCGTCTGCTATTGTGGAATGGAGTTGGCGCCACTGCTCACGCGCCGGAAGCCTATCACGTCCTCCGATTCCCGCCCAACAGCACCGTCACGATTGCACCCGCGTACGACGTGTAAAATGACCCGGAGATATTGCCCACAGTTGCACGTACGAAGGGCACGACGGCATGGGTTCCGGCGCTCGCCGCACCACACCAACCGAAGAACGGGTCATCATCGCGATAGACCGCGCCATCTATCATGTCGCCCGGCACTGGGTCTGGGTGCTGAACATCGTCGGCGCGTTCATGGTCGGCCTGCCGTTGCTGGCCCCGTTTCTCGCATCTTCCGGGCATCACCGGCTCGCGAACGTCATCTACGACCCCTTTAGCCTGATCTGCAACCAACTCCCCGACCGGAGTTTCCACATCTTCGGGTACAAGATGGCGTACTGTGAGCGTTGCTTCGCCATTTATGGCGCGACGCTCCTTCTCGGTCTGATCTACGGAGTCTCACGGCGCAATATGCGGCCGGCAACGGTCCTCGAAGCGATCGCGCTCTCGCTGCCGATGGCGGTTGACGGCTTCACGCAGCTCTTCGGCTGGCGGGAAAGCACCTGGGAACTGCGCGTCGTAACGGGATCGCTCTTCGCGCTGGCGATCGCCTGGTTCGTCTTCCCGCGCCTGCAAAATGGCTTCGCCGAGATCGTACAGACCGTCGAAGAGCGTTTCGACCGGCTCGTGCGCGAAGGACGCGCCGCACCGCTTTAGCCGCACATCGCCAGGGGCAGAGATGAGGCGCTTACTCAACGGAAAACATATTGTGCTCGGCGTTTCCGGCGGAATCGCCGCCTACAAGGCGATTGAGTTAGCCCGCGATTTGACGCTGGCCAGGGCGCTCGTCGATGTCATGCTGACCCGTTCCGCACTCGAATTCCTGCAACCGCTGCCGTTCGAAACGCTCACCCGGCGTAAGGTCTACTCAGAGGTCTTTGTCCCCTGGACCGACGACCTGCATGGTCACATCAGTATGGCCGAACGCGCCGACGCCATGATCGTCGCGCCAGCGACCGCCAACACCATTGCCAAACTCGTACACGGGTTCGCTGACGACATGCTCACAGTCAGCGCGCTCGCCTGCACGGCGCCGCTGATCGTCGCTCCAGCGATGGATCACAACATGTATCTCCATCCCGCCACCCAGGAGAATCTACGCATTCTGCGCGAGCGCGGCGTGCGCATCATCGGACCCGAGCGCGGCCCGCTGGCATCGGGTGCGATTGGCTTCGGGCGACTCTCGCCGGTCGAACGGCTCGTTGAGGCGGTTCGAGCCGCCTGCGCCGTTCAGGGTCCACTCGCCGGCAAGCGCGTCGTGGTGAGCGCCGGACCGACCCGCGAGTCGATCGACCCAATCCGCTTCGTCAGCAATCGTTCGAGCGGGAAAATGGGCTATCAGATCGCCGACGCGTTCCTCGATGCCGGAGCGCTCGTCACGCTCGTGTCCGGCCCGACGGCGCTACGTCCACCAGCCGAAGCGACGTTCGTCCCGGTCGAAAGCGCACAGGAAATGGCTGAGGCCGTCGCGCAGGAGACCGCGGCAGCCGACGTCCTGGTGATGGCCGCCGCCGTTGCCGATTACCGTCCAGCAGAGATCGCCGAGCACAAGATTAAGAAATCGGATGCCGATCTCGCCCTCCGTATGGAGCGGACGATTGATATCCTGGCGAGCACGAATCGACCCGGGCTCCTGAAAGTCGGCTTCGCGGCGGAAACGCGGGATCTACTCGCGTCAGCAGCGGGCAAACTGGCTCGAAAGCAACTCGATCTGATCGTCGCCAACGAGGGCCCGGCCACCATGGGGAGCGACGAGAGTCGAGCCTACTTGTTGACGCGCGATGGCGAGCCGGAGGAGTTGCCGTTGATGGCCAAGCATGATCTCGCCCAACTGATCGTCGAGCGGGTTCTACGGTTGCTCGAGAACGGGGCGAAAAACCCTCGATGAGCCAGGTACAACCACCTCGCGAACGACCGAGCAACGCCAGGCCGGCGACGATTCAGATCCTTCGTTGGATCATCGTCAATCTCGGCGCGCTGGTCGTGACGATGCTCGTACTCCGCGTCGCGATCGTCGCTGTCACACCCGATCCAGCGCAGACCGGGCTGAGCGTCCTCATCCGCGCCACCCACTACGCCACCTGGCCGTTATCGCACGTTCCGCCGCTGGCGTCATCGATCACGGGCGCGCTCACGTTCGCTGATGTCCTGACGCTCATCGTCGCGTTCTGTGCCTGGATCGCCGCGATCGGTGTCGTCGCGGGATGGGAACGAGAGGGGCAGCGCATGGGCCTGCAATCGAATGAGGAGCGGCTAAAGCCGTAGAACGCGGTCCATGTTAGACTCGATGCGATAGATCGGCTGATGATGCACGTCCGGTACGATGCGCTCACGACGTGGCATGCCGGCTGTAACGGTTCAGTTCATGGAACCACTCGGTGTGCAATGATCTGGGTTACGATGTGTTCTGACGGAAGGTAGGGAATCGACGATGGCCAAGAATCTCACGCGAGGAATTCTCAATCTCGTTCTGGCAGCTGCCGCGACCTGGTTGGCGAACTTCATCGTCGAGCGTGTCTTCGGCCCGGACGAAGTCGAAGCAGATTGAGTCACGACAACGTTCCGTAGAGTGAAACCCGCCCCGTAGCGCGACACCTTTTCCGAATAAACGCAGACCGACGAACGAATCGCTGACCAGGCAACACCTGGTGGCCGTTCACAAGAGAACAGAGTAGCTGGGTTACCGTCGTCGTGGAGGCCACGGGATGTTCGAACGCATGGTCGCCACCGCCATTCTGAACCCGAACACCGGCCGTCGAGGTGCGGACGAGATCGAAGCACTCTTGCGTGAGGTTCTCGCGCCGCACATGCGCCTGACGATCGTTCGAACCCGGCGCGCCGGCGACGCGGTCAGCCTTGGCCGTGCTGCGGCCCGCGAATCCGACATTGTTATCGCGGTCGGCGGCGATGGCACCGTCAACGAAGTCGCCAACGGCATGCTCACCGGACGGGCGCGACTGGCCATCATCCCGACCGGCTCAACCAACGTCGTGGCGCGCAGTTTCAACATTCCAATCGAACCACGGTACGCCGCGCGCGCGTTGCTCGGTCAGCTTCAGCCGAAGTCGATCGACGTCATCCGTATGGACAATAAACGCATCGCGCTGCATATGATCGGCAGCGGCTTCGACGCCCAGATGATGGGCGACACCGTTCCGATGCTGAAACGCGCCGCCGCCTGGATGGCATACGTACCCGCGGCACTCAAGCATGTCACTGGCAGCAACTGGAGTTTCAATATCACCGTCGACGACCACACCGTTTCGACCATCGCCAAGATGGTTCTGGTGGCGAACGGCGGTTTCGTCATCGATCCGCGCTTCGAGGTCGGTCGGAATATCCGATCCGACGATGGCCTGCTCGACGTGATCGTCTTCAACCCGCCGAATCTCGCCGCGACGACCGAGATCGCGTCGCGCATCGCCATCGGTCAGGTCGATCGCTCGCAGTACGTTCAGCAATACACGGGGAAGCATGTGCGGATCGAAAGCGATCCGAGCGCACCGGTTGAATGCGATGGAGATGTCATCGGATCAACGCCGGTGGAGATGCGAATCGTACCGAGCGCGCTCACCGTGCTCGTACCGGCAGGCGAACGAGGCAGCGGTCAGTCGACGACCGGTTAGACCGCCGGAGGGCCGCTAGTTGTCGACCGGGTACGTTTGCGTCGCATCCCAGGTGTTGCCCAGTTTTCCTTGCTGCACTCCGTCAACCGAAACGACGATGAATGGCGCATTGCCTGATTCGAGCGTCATCTTCGAGCCCTGAAACGCGCGCGATGCACCACCCGGCAACACGGCCGAAAAGCGCACGACACCATCGACGGTCGCTTGAACCCAGACAGAACTCGTCGCCGTGAACGCGAATTCATGCGTCCCATTCGGCGTCGGCGTCGGTTCGACCGTTGGCTCCTCGGTTGGCGCCACTGTCGGCGCAAGCGTCGGCGTCGGAGCGGGTGGCTCCGTGGCCGTCGGCGTCGGTTGGGTGGTTGGCGTCGGCGTGGACGCGGTCGTCGGGCTGGCGACCACTGCACCGCCGGTCACGTCGCTGGTTGGCGACGCGATCAAGCCCAGCTCACCCGTGGTGGTCGGACTCGCCCCCACCAAGGCCGTAGTGCCCGGCGTCGCGATACTATCCGACGGAGCGAGAAAGGCGCTGTACATCCAGGCGAAAATCACCGCGGACATGACAACCATGAACGCGATGATCGCGAAGTTGGGCGCCCAATGCGACGGGACGTCAAGGGGTTTCATGGCCGGCACTACGCGGAAGCCACCACTGCGCTGGCCGTGGATATCCTCGAACTGAGCCAGCACCGCGACCGGATCGAGTCCGAGATATTCGGCATAACGCCGGACGATGCCGCGCGCATACGTGAGTGCCGGCAGATCGCTAAACTCTTCGCGTTCAAGCGCGACGAGGTAGTGGCGGCTGATTCGCGTCGCGCGCTCGGCCTCGCGGAGCGTGACGCCCTTATAGGCGCGCGCGTGTCGCAGTAGTTCGCCGAACTCAGAGGTCAAGGCTCGCCGTTTGTCCCTTCCCGGACGGTGCGATCATGACGTTCCCCGTCGTATCAGGACCACGCCGTCGATTGGTTCCGCCTCACTCACGAGCATAGCAGATTACAACGCGTTCAGCCGCGTCCGTTATTGCGCGCATTCGTCCCGTTCGCCCGCGAATCGAGCAGTTGGCGCAGCAAATCATCGACGATCGGAGTCGGCCGGCCGTGGTGACTATAGTCCGCCTGCTGCATCCACCAATCGTCGTTCGGGATCCACCAATCGCCGATCGTACTGCGGCAGGCGAGGTCATTCTTTCGAACCATTCGCCGGTGATCAAAGGCGTACGGATTGTTGCACCAACCACGCTCGCCACCTTCGGCCGGACGGAAATCACGGCAGGTCCCGCAGCACTGCGGCATCGACGC
>CALAGB010000352.1 GCA_937891245.1 uncultured Thermomicrobiales bacterium
GCCCCAGAGCGGCCGCCCGTTTGA
Source organism: uncultured Thermomicrobiales bacterium (assembly GCA_937891245.1). Classification (GTDB taxonomy): domain Bacteria; phylum Chloroflexota; class Chloroflexia; order Thermomicrobiales; family Thermomicrobiaceae; genus CALAGB01. The sequence goes on from CALAGB010000352.1 coordinate 25, forward strand.
GCACGGCCCGCCGGCTCAGCGCCCCGCTGAGCGCCTGGTCGTAGAGGTTGCGGAGATCACGATCGTACATACTGGTTCTCCTCCTGCAATGTGTGAATGCGATCACAGGGTGCGACCGCGGTGTCCATCCCTCCAAGAATTGAGAACCGATAAGTGTTTTCGCACCTCCAATCGCTCGACGTCTGACCGGATCAGAATCTCTGGTTCGGTGGCGTCAACAAAGGTGTTCAACGCCTGTGGTGGGTGTCACTTGGTTTGGGAAAAACCTGCGCGGTCCCACATATCGATGCGGGTATCAGGGACGGGGCGAGCCGGCACTCTTTCGGCGAAACCCAGCCTGATCGTCACGATGCGTGCTCCGCAAACCGTTAGGACCGATCAAAGGAATCGACACACGCTACCGCAGTTTGCGGTTTTTCCTGATCGCGTATGCGGAATGCTTCCGTACCACGATAATTTGATAAATACCGGCTGCGAATACGCTAATGGGAGTATAGACTACTTGGCGGGGTGTGTGAAGTGCCGGCGAACTCGCGCTTCTTCACCGGCGAGTCGTAGTACGGGAGTTATTGTAGAATCAACGGCAGGCGATTTCGTGCCTTGCACTGGACCAAGAGAGAGCAGAGAGCAGAAAGAATCGACTGATGACCGAAACTACCCTGAACGCCGGCAATATGGCGCTACTCGGCGGCGTGCTCTGCCTCGACTTCGCCAATACCGTCAACTGGCATCGAAGCGAGCATCCGGAAGAGCTACTCAACGACTACGGCGATCTGGTCGCCTGGGCCGTCCATACCGATATCGTGAACGAGGATAAGGCCGCGATCCTGTTGGAGGAGGCACATCTCCAGCCAGCCGAGGCGTCGGACGTCCATGAGCGCGCCATCGCCTTACGCGAAGCGATCTATCGCATCTTCGTGGCGATCTCCACGCAGCAACGTCCCGCCGTGGAAGACATGGAGATCCTGAATACCGAGATCCAGCCGGCGCTGGCCCATGGGCGGATTGTCGATACCGGCGACGGCTATACCTGGGACTGGGCCGACAACGATCAGGCGCTTGATCACATCCTCTGGCCGGTGGCACGCTCGGCGGCCGATCTGCTCGCCTCGGCGAAGCTTGACCGGGCGCGACAGTGCGCCGACGAGCGCTGCGGTTGGCTCTTCCTCGACATGAGCCGCAATCGCAGTCGTCGCTGGTGTTCGATGGAGGAATGCGGTAACCGCAACAAAGCGCGTGAATACTACCGGCGACGCAAGCAGGAGCACGTCTGACGGCGGTTCCAGCGCTCGTCACCTCCACTCAACGTCCGAAGAGCCAGCCGCCATTGACATGCAGCACCTCGCCATTGACGTACGACGCGGCGGGAGAGGCCAGGTAGTGGACTGCCCCGGCAATGTCCGTTGGATGTCCGACACAGCCGGCTGGAATCTGGGCGATGGTGCGCATGCGACGTTCGTCCGTCATCCGATCGCCGAAGAACTCGGTGCCGAGCACAACGCCCGGCGCCACCGCGTTCACGGTGATCCCCTCCGGTCCGAGTGAGCCGGCCAGTGCATAGGTCAAGCCGACTACGCCCGCTTTCGCCGCCGAGTACATGTCACCGCCGCCACGAAAGGCCGCGATTGAGCTGAGATTGACGATACGTCCGCCGGGGCGACGCAACCGTGGGCCAAGCGCATGGCCGAGCAGGAACGGACCGACGAGGTTACCGGAAAGCGTCTCGTGGGCGTAGCGCGCCGCTTCGACGGTCGAGGCATCGGCGGCGAGATTTGCCGTACCACCGGCGTTATTCACCAACACGTCGATCGTCGCGATCCCCTTCATCTCCAGCCAGCCAACAAAGGCATCAACCTGCTCCGGATCGCCAATGTCACAGACGTGCCAATCGATCGAACCCTGGCCGTCGTTGAGTTCTTCGACCGCCGCACGCAGCACCGACTCCCGTCGACCGGTGATGACGACATGATCGCCATCGGAGAGAAAGCATGCGGCGATCGCCTTGCCGATGCCGGTTCCACCGCCCGTGATCACGATGGTGCGTTGAGTTACCGTCATGTTGAGCCTCTTTCCTTGAATATCAAGATGGATTATCATGATAATCAAGGTAATCGGGCGATGCAAGAGGGGTAGTGATGAGTTCAGAGCCGACAACCGCGCCATCGGACGATTCGGTCGATCGCGATCTGGTTGATTGGCTGGCCGAATTGCCGCGCGTCGATCCTGGGATCGAAGCAGCGCGCATGCGGCTGCTGCGCATCGCCCGGCAGTCGGAACAGATGCTGGCTGGAATTGCGGCGCAACATGGGCTGACGCTGGGAGACTGGGAAACGTTGTCGGTGCTGCGACGCTCCGGTCCGCCCTACGCCATGACACCATCGGGACTGATGGCCGCGCTCGGCGTCACCTCCGGCACGGTCAGCGTGCGCATCGAGCGCCTGCAAAAAGCCGGACTGGTCGAGCCGGCAGACAGCAGCGGCGATGGCCGTTCACGACCGGTTCGCTTGACCGGCGAAGGCAGGCGGCGCTGGCAGGCGGCGACCGACGCGCGTACCGCCTTCGAGCACCGGCTCTTCACCCAGGCATTCACACCGGGGCAGGTCCTCCGGCTCAACACGCTGCTACGCGTGCTCATGCTCGAACTCGAAGCGGAACTTGGCCCACCACCGCGCCGTCCGGACGACCAGGGCTAACAGCCAGGGGAATCCGCTGGACCGCTCACGATCCGTGGGTAAACAGTTTCCAGTGTCCTTCGGAGACGACTTCGACGCTGTCGTCGGTCACCTTGATCGCGGTCTCATCGTCGATCGCATAAGCCGGAATGGGCATGCCGGCGGCCCATCGTTCCGCGTCGGCCATGGTGTTCTCCGGCAGGTCCTCATGATCCAGGTGCGGAAAGATCGAGAAATCAACCAGGCCGAGCGTTTCATCACCACCGGTGGGCGGCGTCCAGCCGACGAAGTCCTCTCCGATACTGGGGGTCATCACCATACTCCCGGCACTCAGTCCCACGTAGACCGCGCCCAGTGACGGCAAGAGGTCTGCCAATCCGGACTGCCGCATCCAGTAGCAGAGATACAAGGGGTCGCCGCCATTCACCAGTAGAACATCAATCTCCTGCACCATGGGAACCCAACGCTTTCTATCGAGGCTGGGCAGCGCGGTCAGCTCCAGCACACCCATCGACTTCCAGCCCAGCTCGCACATGGGGCATTGGGGCTCTTGTCCGGCGATGAACCGCCATGCCGCGCCAGGACCAGCCATGGGGTGCCCATACGACGCTGTGGGAATGCAGAGGGCGCAGGATTCGGCAATCGGTTTGTCGAGCAGGTCGACCAGCGCGTTATGGATGCTCGTGTTCTTGATGCCGGCGGACGTGAGAAGAAGCTTCATAGCTGCCCTTCCATGAACGTTTCTTCGTTCTGTTGAATACGCCTCTAACGTGAGACTGGCTCACTACTCCATCGCGGGGCTGCAATCCTGAAGCGTGGATCGTAGCACACCAGTGCTGTGGGGAAACCGGTCTTTCGGTACGGATTGACGTCACCGCCCGACAGGGCTACGATCGGGGTGTACGTTCAGGCTATCAACGAAAGAGAAGATCTGCATGGCCGTCATCAGTGTCCGCTACATCGTCAATGATGTCGACGCCGCTATCGCGTTCTATTGCGGCCATCTCGGGTTTCGCGAAGAGATGCATCCCGCACCGAACTTCGCCATGCTCTTTCGCGGCGATCTCCGCCTGCTGCTGAGTGCTCCGGGCGGGCAGGGTGGCGGTTCACAGGGTACAGCCGATGGCCGACTGCCTGAGCCGGGTGGCTGGAACCGCTTCGAGCTGGAGGTCGAGGATCTCGATGCGACCGTGGCCGAGCTGCGCGCGGCTGGCGTGTCGTTCCGCAATGAGATCGTCAACGGCATCGGTGGGCGGCAGATCCTGATCGACGATCCCTCCGGCAACCCGGTCGAACTCTTCCAGCCGTATCGCTGAGCCAGATTTCGCCTACTGCGCGGCCGACCACGACATGCCGGAGGTCGTATCGATGTTATCGGCTGAAAAGAGCTTGTGCGGGTCCGAGGCGGTGATGCGACCATCGGCGCCGGTTGAGAGCTCGACATTCCAGGCAGCGATATCGCCGTTGTCACTGGCGCGGAAGTAGGCGAGGAATTGACCATCAGGCGACCAGGCCGGGGATGTGCAATCGCCGGAGTCGGTCAGCTGGTAGGCGTCGCCCCCGTCAGCCGGGACGAGCCAGACGTTGTTTCCCTGCTCGGT
>CALAGB010000353.1 GCA_937891245.1 uncultured Thermomicrobiales bacterium
GCCCCAGAGCGGCCGCCCGTTTGAGCACGGCCCGCCGGCTCAGCGCCCCGCTGAGTGCCTGCTGGTACAACGTCCGTAATCCCTGGTCGTCCATTCGGGTTCTCCTCCATCTGAGAGAATGAAAACGTCATTCCTAACCCGAGTTAACATCGTGAGATCAGGCCCAGAATCGCCGGTAATTCAAAGAGCCACACAACGAATTGCCACCTCCTTCCGACGTTATTCGTGCGGCCCACATCGTTGAATTCTATTGACTTCGCGTGTCGTCCATGGATTTGCCGGAGCGCGGACATGCCGTATCGGCCGTGCCCGAAAATGACGCGCGAAGTTTAGGAAGCGGTATATCGCCTGTCAAGCACGCAACATCACTTAGCGGTGATAGCGATATATCGCAACTTGCATATCGTTTGTGACTCGTAGACGGTGAGTCATCGCCAAACGACCGGATCGCGCGTCGTCATTGACGCCTGAGAACATACGTCTCGTCGTAGTTTACGTCGAGTGAGTCGGAATGGATCGAAACGCGGTAGATCTCACGCGCGGCATCGAGCGAGACGAGCCCATCGATCACGTCCACACGGACAAGTTCGGGGTCACGCGTTTCGGGTGGGAAATAACCGCCACCGCCTGGGAGACGGAACGTAACTTCGATGCCGGGGGCGATATCTCGGGCACCTTTTTCGTCAAACCGAGCGCCGTTGCTCAGTTCAATTGCGCCGAAACCACCAGGTAGGCCACCTTCGTAGCCGGCTGCCTGAAATTTCGTGCGATCAAAGAGCGGGGAGAGGGATACCGGCCGCGGATCACGTACCGTGACGCGCAACTCCTGGCCGCAGCCGCCGCGAAAACGGCCGGCTCCGCCGGAATCAGGAACCAATTCGCGCGAACGGAAGACGACCGGCGACAAACTTTCGATCACTTCGGTCGGTACGCCCGCAACACCGCTCGGGAACGCCGTCGCGCTGATGCCGTCCTTGGTCGGTCGCGCGCCGGTGCCACCGGATGAAAACCAGACATACGTCCACGGCTCCCCATCGTCTTTGGTGCCGGTGAACTGCATCGACCAGATGTTGGCGGCGCCTTCCGCCATCACTCGACCCGGCAGTGCCGGTGCGAGCGCCCCGAAGATCGCACCGGGCAAGAAGTGCCCGATAACGTGCCGCCCGGCAACCGGCGCCGGCGGCAGCGCGTTCAAGATAGAACGCGGCGGAGCAATCACCTTGACCGGCCGAAAGCTCCCCTCATTGTTAGGAACCTCGGGCGCCAGCGCGCATTTGAGCGCGTACGTCGTATATGCATGCGTGTAATTGAGCACGACGTTGATGCCGCGAATACTTTCGGGCGAACTGCCCGCCCAATCAACGAGGAGGCTGTCGCCCTCTTTCGTGATCGTCACGTGCAAGCAGACCGGCGCTTCGTATCCGTCGGAATGAACCTCGTTCTCGTAGACGCCGTCCGGCAACTGGCGGATCGCGTTCCGCATCGCCTGTTCGGAGCGGCGGATGATCTCGTCGGCAAGAACGGTGATCTGGTCGAGTCCGAATTCGTCCATGAACTCGAGCAGCGCTCGCCCGCCAACATCATTGGCGGCCACCTGCGCGTGGATATCACCGAGCACCGGTTCAGGCGCGCGCACGTTCGCGGCCAGCAGTTTCAGCAGTTCATCGTTCGGCTGGCCAGCGGCGAAGAGTTTCGTGATCGGGACGTACAGCCCCTCCTCGAACATCGAATGCGCGTCGGTCCCGTACACTCGTCCACCGATATCAAGGACATGACAGGTGTTCCCGAAAAAGGCGACGAGGCGTTCATCCTGGAAGATCGGCGTGATGACCGTGAAATCGTGCAGATGGCCGGACGTCTTCTGCGGATCATTCGTGATCAGCACGTCACCGGGGCGCAACTGATCGGCCGGATAGGCCGCCAGAAAATGATGAATGCAGGTTGCCATCGAGTTGATATGGCCGGGAGTGCCGGTGACGGCCTGCGCGATCATGTAGCCGCGTGTGTCGAAGACGCCGGCCGAAAGATCGCCCGATTCCCGAACAATCGTCGTGAAGGACGTGCGCATTAACGCGGCTGCCTGCTCATTGACCGTCGCAATCAAACGATTCCAAAGCACTTCGAGCGTGATCGGATCGATCGCCGTTTCAGACTCGGCCACGTACATGAACGTCATCTCCCAGGGGGCGTCAGTCAGAACCGCGCCAAATTTGCGTGCATCTGATTGCTGCATCGGTTTACCACAGAATCGACAAAACGCAAACCGAAGGCATCCTAGCTCAGCATAATTTAGCGGTCCAGAAACTCGACGACGAGGTTGAGCCGATCGTCAACGCGCGCCAGGCTGTCCGGTCCCAAAACGAACGTCGATTCACGCTCTTCGACGATCGCGGGGCCGCTGATCCGGTCGCCGGGACGGAGTCGGTAGCGGTCGTAAACGGGCGTACGTACGAAGTCGCCCGCCTCCGGTTGGTAGACCTGCCGATGCGACTTGATCAGTTCAGACGACGAGTCTGATTCCGCCGCATCAATGCGCGCGGCGGGGAGCTCGGGCGCCGGTCCGCTGGCAAGCACACGCCAGTTCACGGTTTCGATCGGATTTCCGGGCGCGATGCGCTGATAGAGCTGACGGTAGATCGCTTCGAACGTCGTCAGAATCGACGACGCGGTCGCGGCGTTCAGCTCACCGTCGGGCACGAGCGTCCGCACTTCATGCCCCTGGCCGACGTACCGCAACTCGGCCGAACGTGTCAGTGTGATCTCATCGGGCGCCACTCCGGCCCGCCGCAGCAACTCGCGCCCCTCTTGCTCCATTTCGGCAATCAGCCGGTTGATCTCATCCCAATTGATTCGGTCGAAGCGCTCAATCGCGGTGCGTACGAAATCGAATGCGATCGGCGCGACGAGAAAGCCGATCGTCGAGCCGACCCCCGCCCCGGCCGGCACGATCACGCCCGGTGCATGCAAGATTTTCGCGACGCGGAAGGCGTGTACCGGCCCAGCACCGCCAAACGCGAAGAGCGGATACGTGCGCGGATCGGCACCTCGTTCGATCGCATGCACGCGCGCGGCGTTCGCCATATTCTCGTTGACGAGCTGGTGAATTCCCCAGGCCGCTTCGACGACGCTGAGGCCAAGCGGCTTGGCCACTCGCTCCTCGATCGCGCGCTCGGCAGCTTCACGATCCAACTTCATCGCGCCGCCGAGAAAGAAATCAGGATCGAGATTACCGAGCACCAGATCGGCGTCTGTGACGGTCGGTTCCGTCCCACCCCGTCCATAACAGGCCGGCCCCGGCTCCGCCCCAGCACTCCGTGGGCCGATCTTGAGCAAGCCGAGCTGGTCGACCGAGGCGATGCTGCCACCACCCGCGCCGATCTCGATCATCTCGATCACCGGCACGCTCACCGGGAAACCGCTTCCTTTTTTGAAGCGATAGACACGGCTCACTTCGAAGTCGGACGACGTGAGCGGCGCTCCGTCATCGATCAGACATGCTTTGGCCGTGGTGCCGCCCATGTCGAACGAAAGGAGATCAGGTACGCCGATCGATCGACCAAGATGCGCCGCTGCCAACGCCCCGGCGGCCGGACCCGACTCGACCAGGCGAATCGGATAGCGACGTGCCGTTTCGACCGAGCAAATGCCGCCGGACGACAACATCACCAACAGTTCGCAGTCGACGCCGAGTTGCCGCAACGACGCTTCGAGCCGTTCGAGATAACGGTCGACAACCGGCCGCACGTACACATTACAGATCGTCGTCGAGGCGCGTTCGTACTCGCGGATCTCCGGAACGACGTCGGACGAAAGCGAGACAGTCATCTCGGGCGCTTCACGCGCCAGAATCTCGCCAATTTGTCGTTCGTGTTCGGGATAGCGGTAGCTATGCAGTAACGTCACCGCGACCGCCTCGATGCCGCCAGCGCGCATCTCCGCGATCAAGCGTCGGATGTCGTCGGGGTCAACCGGCCCCTCCTCGGTGCCATCCGCCAGAATGCGCTCGTCGACTTCCAGTCGCCAACGACGCCGGACCAGCGGTTGCGGGAGCTCGAGAAAGAGATCGTATAGATCGTAGCGATGCTCGTGTCCGATCTCAACCGCATCGCGAAAGCCTTTGGTCGTCAAAAGCGCGGTGGGGACACCCCGCCGCTCAATCAGCGCATTCGTCACGAGCGTCGTACCATGGATGATCTGCTTGACCCGTCCCGGTGCGATCTCGTGCTGGCGCAGTAGGTCGCTCAGGCCGGACTGCACGGCACGTGAAGGATCGTCCGGCGTCGTCAACGTCTTGCCGATATGGAACGCGCCGGTCGCCTCGTCCAATACCAGCAGATCGGTGAATGTCCCGCCGATATCGATCCCGACGCGGACGTTCTTTTCATGCACCAACTGTCTCCTGTTCGCCATCTCGCGGTACAGTCAATCGCCCCACCGTGCCAATACGCGGCCGGAGGGGCGAGTATCAGACGCACCCGTCGATTATCGGCTAAATAGGTTTGACCACAAGACCTCTGCGACACGGAATGGATCGCTGGATACGACACTGGCGGCATAGAGCTCCATAGCGCCGAAATCCGAGGTGCGGTTGAGCGGATCTCCGCGATCGACCATGCGGACGATTACCGGCACGTCCGTCCAATCCTCTTGCGTCGCCACCAATGGTCGTTGCGCGATGACCAGGTTGAACGAGACGACGTTGAGCGCCTCGACCATGCATTGCAGCACCTTGAAAATGGCGCTCGCGAGTTCATCGCCGGCCCGATCGGCGTACAGGACAATCTCTTTCTCTTTGAGTGGCGTCAGCGAGGCCATCGCCCGCACGTCACCCATCTCCCAGCCGAGTCCAAGCGCCTGATGCGCGGTGAACAGATCGTCAAAATAGCGGCGGTTGTAGGTATCGGCGTAGGCACGAGCAGCACGGCGCTGCAGCTCGATCTTGCCGTAATGACGCCCGTGCGTCAGGCTCACCTGCGCATGCCCGTGCGGAATCGACGCGCCGCTCTTCCAGAGACAGTTCCACATAAAGAGCGGGTAGATCGCCGTTGGATCCTCGGCGTGCGAACGGGCAAACCACTCCTGGGCAACCTGAACCGCATCGACCACCAGATCTTCGGAGAAGGCGAGCGGGTCGTGCTCATCGAAGATGATGACGCCGTGATGCCCGTCGTACTTGGCGATGTTGCTCGCGGTAATCGTGCGCCGGCCGCGAATCCGCCCGAACGTATCGGTCGGCGTGTTCAATTCCGGTTCACAGAACGGATCGGGTGCGGTCTTGGCGATCTCATGAGCCAACTCGGCCGGTATGCGCGCCTCCAGCGGACGGCGCGACCGGAGTTCGTTGAAGAGTGTCTCTTCCAGGGTCGCGCGATTCGTGACTTTGACCACTTTCTGCGTCAGCACCCGCTCCAGCGAGCCGAAGTAGCGGTCGATCCAACGGTTCATATGCTCCGGCGGTACCAGATGCCCGACCGACGCCTCGATCTGAAAGAGTCGCGCAAACCGCTCGCGCTCTTCATCCGAGAGCCGGTTGACAATATCGAGCAGGTCCACGATCGCGCTCTGTTCGAGTACCTGATTGAGCGATCCTCTATCGACCACCTACCATGCGCTCCCTTCCAGGTGTCTCACAATGATCGCGTCGAGCGCGTAGCAAGGAACACAGCGACGCGGCCAAATTGATTGGCATCGCGAGAATCGACGGTTAGGCCCAGAGCGCGAGCGACTGTGAGTCGATCGTACTCCCGCTCGGGATATCTTCGTCGGCAAATTCGGCAAACTCGGCGGCCGTCACATCGGTGCCGATCAACACATTGCGCCCGGCACGGATGCCGTCCGGCACGGTCGCGCTCCGCCCCACCAGCGTTATCCCGGTATTCAACCGGTTCGGTTCAAGCCAGTTCGACGAATAGTCGTCGCCGTAGCCGAGGTGACAGTTCGCGCCGATCCGCACCTCTTTATCGACAATACAACGATCGATTACCGTTCCCGGGCCAATCACCGTGTCGGTCATGATAATCGAATCCCGAATGACCGCGCCGCGATGGACGACCACCCCAGGCGACAGGATCGAATGTTCAACCTGACCACCGATAATGATACAGCCATGCGACAGCAGGCTCCGGGATACCTGTGATCCTTCCATAATCTTGGCCGGCGGGCGCTCTTCGCTACGCGTATGGATGCGCCAGGTCGGGTCGTACAGATTGAGCCGCGGCACGTCGTCCAACAGCGCCATATTTGCTTCCCAGTACGATTGCAAGGTGCCGACATCCTGCCAGTACCCCTCAAAGCGGTACGCGCAGGTGCGGCCGTTTCGAATGAAATAGGGAATCACCTGATGGCCGAAGTCGGTCATGTCGCCCGACGTTTCATCAAACAGGTTGAGCAGCACATCTCGCTTGAACACATAGATCCCCATCGACGCGAGATTGCTGCGCGGATGCTCCGGCTTTTCGTCGAAGTCGATCACGCGATCGTGCTCATCAACCGCGACCAGTCCAAAGCGGCTGGCATCCTCCCAGGCGACCGGCTGAACCGCGATGGTAACGTCGGCGTCGAGTTCACGATGCTTGGCGATCATCGGTGCGTAGTCCATGGCGTAGATATGGTCACCGGACAGGATCAGCACGTCCTCGAACTGTCCATGCTGCACAAAGAAGAGGTTGTGATAGATGGCATCGGCCGTGCCACGATACCAGCCGGATCCGGTACGGCCGAGATACGGCTGTAGAATCACCAGCCCGCCGTTTCGCTCGCGATCGAGATCCCAGGGGCGGCCGTGGCCGATGTGATCGTTAAGTGAATGCGGGCGGTACTGAGTCAGCACCGCGACATTGAAGAGACCCGAATTCACACAGTTGCTCAGTGCGAAGTCGATGATGCGATATTTCCCAGCAAAGGGAACGGCGGGCTTGGCACGCTGGCGCGAGAGAATACTCAAGCGCTCGCCCCGCCCCCCGGCGAGGATCATGACCGCGACTTGATTCATCCGGAGCCCCTTTCCGGCATGATCGCGATCGACGCGACGTCTTCAACTGGTCGCGATCTAGTGCGAATGATCGGTTCCATGCACATCCAACGCCTGCGAAATACCGGCCGGAATGGCCTGCAGGCTGTGCTATACTCGCCAGTATTGCACGAAGCTCGCCAGTAACACGAGTCGTTAGTGAGCGCGTGGACACGATGAGGTGCCATGAGGGAACTCTTTCGCCGCCAACCGAAGTTTTCGCCCACGGCGCCGGGAGAAGAGACCCGTTCCATACCCGACGATCTGTGGATAAAGTGTCCGAAATGCAATGAACTCCAATATTCCAAGGACGCCGAGCGAAATCTTTACGTCTGCCCGCGCTGCGGGCACCACGGGCGGTTGAGCGCGGTACAACGCATCGAGACGCTCGTCGATGAGGGTTCATTTGTCGAATACGATGCAGGGCTCGCGCAGTCCGACCCGCTCGAATTCGTCGCGAACGGCGAGGCATATCGGGCCAAAGCCGCTTCGGCGAGCCGCAAGACGCATACGAACGACGCGCTCATCTGCGGGACTGCTTCGATCGCCGGCCGGCCCGTTTCGCTTGCCGTGACGGAATTTGGCTTCATGGGCGCCAGCATGGGGTCGGTTTATGGCGAAAAGCTGGTGCGCGCCATCGAACGCGCAATCGAAGGCAGGCTTGGCCTGGTGACTGTCTCATCCTCCGGCGGCGCGCGCATGCACGAAAGTATGTTCTCGCTGATGCAGATGGCCAAGACGACGGCCGCGCTCGCCCATCTCGGCGATGCCCGGTTGCCGCACCTGTCGCTCCTTACCGACCCCTGCTTCGGCGGCGTCACCGCGAGCTATGCGACGGTCGCCGATGTCATCATCGCCGAACCGGGTGCAATCATTGGCTTCGCCGGTCCACGCGTCATTGAACAGGTGACGCGTCAAAAGCTGCCCGAGGGTTTTCAGACCGCCGAGTTCCTGCTGGAGCACGGCATGATCGATCTGGTCGTGTCACGCGCACAGCTGCCGGAACGAATCGGTACCCTCTTGAGGCATCTTGCCGTTCACGCCGAACCAACCGGTGCCGGCACGGAAAACAGCCGACCCGTCGAACCCGCAGAGGCTCTTCATGACTGAACAACTCAGTGCCTGGGATCGCGTCCAGCTGGCGCGTAACGCTGCCCGTCCGCATGCGCTCGACTATATCAACGAACTCGTCAAAGACTTTGTCGAACTGCATGGCGACCGACTTTTCGGCGACGACCACGCGCTCGTTGGCGGCATCGGGGAATTCCGCGGACGGACCGTCATCGTGCTGGGACATCAGAAGGGCGCCAATACGCGCGAAAACATCGAACGAAACTTCGGCATGCCCCGTCCCGAAGGGTATCGCAAGGCGTTGCGGCTTATTCGCCAGGCCGAAAAATTCAACCTGCCAGTGCTTACCTTCATCGATACCCCGGCGGCTGATCCAGGGCTCGGCTCGGAGGAGCGCGGCCAGGCAAACGCCATTGCCGAAAACCTGATCGCGATGGCCGCCATGCGCGTGCCCGCGATCGCGACGGTCGTGGGCGAAGGCGGTAGTGGCGGCGCGCTCGCCATCAGCATCGCCGATCGCATCCTGATGATGGAAAACGCGATTTACGCCGTCGCGTCTCCTGAAGCGTGCGCGACCATCCTCTGGAAAGACGCCGCTCAGGCTCCGGCCGCCGCCGAGATCCTGCGCATCACGGCGAATGACCTCCATGGATTCGGCATCGCCGACGAGGTGATTCCTGAACCGGTGGCCGCCCACCTCCAACCGGCGGCCACGATCCAGCGAGCCGGTGACTCGATCGAGCGCCATCTCCGCGACATCGAGCAGACGATCGCCACGATGGGTGTCGAGGCCGTGGTTGCCGCGCGCTACGCCAAGTACCGTGGGATCGGCCGTTGGGTCGACAATGGTGAAACGATCCTACGCAACGGTGCCGTGAACCACAGTCGAAACGGCGCCGAGCACGAAACTCCGGCGCAGCCGACAACCACCCGATAACCGTCAACTCCAGTCGACGTCTTGCAGAACCATTTTCGCGCTGCGTAAGCTTGGCACGTGCGTGTGCCGGCGAGTCATAGTCACGGCGTCCCGCCTCGCTGGGCACGACACATGCGATCATTTTGCCGGCCGCTTTCGCCAGCGCGAAAGTAGGTCGTGCTCGACGTTTTGAGCCGCCTACCTGGGGACACGACACCGAATGCAGCGACAATCGTTTCGCCCTTCGAGAGAGCAGCACCTTTCCCGGCGCCGGGAGCGCGAGCAATCTGCCCGGCACGGTGACGCTGCTCAGAGAGGCCATTGCTCGCCGGCATTCTGAATCGAGGATCAACGCTCATGATCGATCACACGCCCACCACGATGCAACCAGCACAACGGACCAAGCAATCGAACGGGCGTGTCGCATGAACAATCTTCGACCGACCCGCGAGTTGCTCAAAACCATTCGCGTGACACCACCAGCGGCTCGAACACATCGGTGGCGGCGCACGTTGCGAGCGATCAGCGGTCGCGGACCGCGTCTGCTCTGTGCGCTCGCCCTTCTCGTCGTCTCGGTTTCGTTGACTCGAGACGGTTTTCCCGCCGATGCGCAAACGGTGATCCCGACGACCGATCCGAATTCGGTTGTCCCGGCGGAGTTCAAGGCCGACAAATCGTGGAGCGAAGAAGGCGGCTGGCACTGGGTCGCGGAATCATATGACGATACTCAACGCTACACCGGCGCGACCTACGATTACAGTATCGGCCGACCACTCGCCCAGGCGACGTACGTAGCCACCCGTGTCAAGACGCTCTCCGCGACCGACCCATGCGCCGGCTGCGTGCGGATGAACGCCACCGAACAAGGTCCGCCGGTCGTCCTGGGCGGTTCAACCAACGCTGCGCTCACTCCGGCCTATGCAAATCTCGACAACGGGCCGCGCCGTCAGGTCGAGACGAGCAACGGCGCCCAGCGTTGGACCAATGGCGCCTGGTACCTCAACTACAACCCGACCACCAAGAAGTTCTTCTCCTGGACCTGGATTCCGGACGACGGTCATCCCGGCGACGCGAATACGCTGGCGGCCGCGCCCGCCCAAACGCTCAACGGGCTCGGTCAATTCTCGCTCTCGCAGTCGATTGCCGCGGGTTCGCGCGTCTTCCCACTCGCGGCGAGCTATGTCATCACGCAGGGCTACGGCTGCGTACCACTGAATACCGGTTACGTTAGTTCGAGCAGTTGTCCGGCCGATCGACCGAGCTTCCACGACGGTGTCGATCTCGCCGCACCGCTCGGCACGCCGATCCTGGCAGCAGCATCCGGCACGGTAACCTTCGCGGGCATCGATGCGACCGAATCGGGTAATTCCAAAATCGTCGTGCAGCTCGACGGCACGAACGCTGGTTTTGAAAACGTTTACATGCACTGGGAAACGTCGTACGTGAAGGTCGGGGATCATATCTCCGCCGGGCAGGTGATCGCGGCAGTCGGTTCGGTCGGCTATTCGACCGGCCCGCACCTCCACTTCGCTGTCCTGAGCACGGCGACGAATCAGACGATCGACCCGCTCAGCTGGCTGCAGGGTGCGATTGAGATCAATATCGGCGGTGTGCGGGCGGAAGGTTCCTACACCAACGTCATGCGCTGGCAAGCGCTGATTGATACGGCCGCCAAGGAGCACAATGTTCCGGCCGCGCTGCTCGCGGCCATCATGGCCGTCGAGTCGAGCGGCAATCCGAACGCCGTCTCACCGGCCGGCGCGCAGGGTCTCATGCAGATCATGCCGAGCGAGCTGACCCGGCTTGGCGTGCCGCAGAATCAGTGGCTCGATCCGGCTGCGAACATCGACGCGGGCGCTCGCTACCTGGCCGAATCGCTTTCATCCGGTGCTTCGATCGAGGACGCTGCCGCACGTTACTTCGGCTCCGGTTGCGATGCGCTCGGCACCTGTACCGCCGAATACGTGAATCACGTCGTCGTCCTGTACGTCTATTTCGACGCCTGGTTCAGTACCGGCACGCCGCCACAGCTCACCGTGCAGCCGTTCACGTCAGCCACTATCGCTCCACCAGCCACAATAACATCCGGCACCGAATCAGTTACGACGCCGGCGACGACACCCTCATCGACGCCAACAAGCGCCGCCACGGTAATGCCTCCGCCGGCCACGCCGGCGACCAGCGTGGTGCCGCCGCCAGAACCGCCCACGACGCCGGCCGGAACGGCAACGGAAACCGCCACCGAGACGCCGAGTCCGACGCCGTCACCAAGCCCGACCCCGGCCGGCAGCGAGGCAACCGAAACGCCGCAACCGAGTCCAACAACGGCAGCCACGCCCAGCCCGACCGCTGCGGTGACGCCGAGCCCTACCACCACCGGTACACCGACGGCGACCGCCAGCCCCACGTCTGAGGCCACGCCAAGACCGACGGCGAGCGAGGCAACGAGCGAGACTGCTACACCGACCGAAACGCCGGTTACGACGGCAACGGCAACAGCATCTCCGACTCCGGCAACCGCCACACCGGACACCGATTCAACGGGGAACGATCATCCGGCCGCCGGTTCCAGCGCCGCCTGCATCATCGGCCCGCTCGTTCCGGACCTGACGACGCTCGACGGCGACGCCTCGAACCCGACTCACGCCAGCAGCGGGCCGCGTCAATGCACGCAGGACACATCGACGCCCTAGAGCGCGTTGCAGCATAGGCGCGGTCCCTGCGGCCGCGCTCGTCACCTCCCGATCAACTTGATCGCACGAGATTGGGCGGCCACCAGGGCCGCCCTGATGATGGCGGGACACTGGATAATCAGTGTGAACGCCGTCGTAACCAGCGAGTATTCACGACCGCAGAGAGAAGAATCTGCTCGACCAGGGTGATGTATTGCGCTGAGAGGTTAGCGCCCGAAGAGCCCGAGCGCGACGGCGATCCCTCGATAACGTTCGCGATGCGGGGCATGGTCCTGGATATGTCGATGGACGTGGACGAGTCGCTCCGAGGTAAAGATTCCCCGATAGAGCCCGTTTTCGACGATCGGAATCGCCGGGCGGCGGCTGAGGACCATACAACGGTGCGCGTCGTAGATCGAGCTGTCAGCCGTGACCGGCACGACGCTCGTGTCCATGATCTCGTGGACCTTCTTGCTGGCATCGTTCGGGAGTCGCGCCAGCACATCTTCGCGCCAGAGCATGCCGACCACTTTCCCCTGGGATGTGACGGCCAGATCCCGTGATCCGCCGCTCACGGCGTAGCTCACCGGTGAATCGGGCGAGATGCCGCCCATATCCCAGAGGGCGAACTGCCCGACGCGCAGCTTGCGAAGCTTCGATTCGATATCGATCACGCTCGATTCAACGTAGGCCGCCGCGACGATGAAGATCGCGACCATCGGCAGCACGATATCGCGCGTGTAGACTCCCGCGACCAACAGCAACAGCGCGAAGGCTTGACCGAGCACCACTGCGATCCGTGTCGCCATGACCCGACCGCCGAAAACTGAAAGCCCGGCCCGCAGGACTCGGCCGCCATCCATCGGGAAGGCGGGCAACAGGTTGAAGACGGCCAACATGATATTCGCCAGCAGCAGATGCACGAGCATCCCGCTGAATCCAGTCTCCTGGATCAGTTCGAGCAGCGCGATCGGACTTGTAATATGGCGAGAAATCAGCACCAGGAGGACGAATGGGAGTAAACCGGCCGCGACCACCAGGTTGAGGAGCGGCCCCGCGAGCGCGATCGCGGCTTCCTTGCGCGGCGCGATGAGCGAATGCTCGATGCGCGCCACCCCGCCGATCGGCAGGAGCGTAATGTCGTGGACAACCAGGCCGTAGCGCAACGCAAGATAGCCGTGGGCGAGTTCGTGCCCGACGACGCAAATGAAGATCTCGCAGAGGAGGAATACGCCGAAGAGCGCGCCATTGACGCCCATTCCAAGCGACACACCCCAGTACCAGATCGCCCAGAAAAACGCCAAACAGAGCGACGCATGAACCTTGATATCAATGCCACGCATCGTGGCAACCCGTACGCTGAGCCTCAAGCCCTACCCTTTCGCGGGAACGACCAGAGCACCGTTCTCTCTGTCTTATCGGGCGCAGCGACGGGACGAGATCGTCCATCGCGCATGCGAGTCGCCCTCAGACACGTCGCAACCACCAGAATCGATCTGAGGCTTCCCGCGGCATGATAGCAGGAACGAAGACGCGACGCACCCTTGACTCAGCGTTTGTTTGCCGACCGTGGCACACCGTTTGCGTTCAGCGTCTACCGATGATGAGCACGAATCCAGCGGTCAACGACAGCCAGGTTGTCAATAACCGAGCAATATGTGAAACCACAGCAATATTCTTGCCACCAATAAGTGCGGCGCCTATACTGGGGAGGGAGCCTCGATCGCTCTGGCTCAGACGGCAACGCGTCAGTCCTCGACCCTGACTGACAAACGCGCAAAGACGCGCGTTGCTTCTCCGGGTCAGTGCGATCTAAGGTCGAACGGAGCAAACAGACATGCCAGGAATGGACGTTGGTTACGAGCTTAATCCAGAGATGCGTCTCTGGGTTTCGCCCAGCCTCATTGAGGCGAATTACATTCTCAGTCTCTCGCGTACCGAGCTTCAAGATGTCATTCGCCAGGAGCTGAATGAAAATCCGGCGCTCGAGATGGAAGACAAGCAAACCTGCCCCATTTGCGGCGCCGTTTTAGAAGGCTCATTCTGTCCCAACTGTTTGGTCGGCCCGGAGCAAGGGCGCGAAGATGAAGCGTTCGAAGACTTTCCCGAGCAGCTCTACACCGGCACGGCACCGAGCAGTCGCGGGGATTCCGACGATTTTGACCCGATGACATTGGTCGCGTCGGAGTTGACGCTGGAACAGCAAATCCTATCGGACGTCTCGACGATGTGCGTCAATGGCGATCTCCGCGTCGCCGAATATCTCGTCCGCTCGCTCGATGATCGCGGTTTCATCGCGGCCGATATGGAAGAAGTCGCCACCCTCTTTAACGTGACACCCGAGTACGTCGAAGAGGTTGTCAGGAAGATTCAATCGGTCGCGCCGGTCGGCGTCGGCGCCCGAAACCTGCAAGAGTGCCTGTTACTCCAGATCAACTACCTGTACACGACCGATCTCGAAGTGCCGCCGTATGTCGAGACGATCGTAGAGCGTTTCATCGACGAACTCGGCGCCCACAAGTTCGGCTATATCGCCAAAGAGCTGGAAATCGCGCACGAGGATGTCGAGCAGTCGCGCGAATTCATCCGCACGCATCTCAACCCCTTTCCACTCCAAAACCAGGAAGCGCGCTACTGGAAGACACCGCTGCGCGCACCCTACGTCGCGCCCGATGTCATTGTCTCGCTACGCGACGGCGAACTTACCCTCGAAGTCGTCGATACCCGCCAGTTCCACCTGCGCGCCAACCCGCTCTACAGCCGGATCGCCCAGGAGATCGGACGCAGTCGCTCACGCGGCGAATTCAACGAGGACGAACGGCAGCACATTCGCGAGTTCGTCAACCGGGCCAAGCTTTTCATGTCGAACATCAGCCAGCGTCGCGAGACGCTGTATAAGATTTCCAAGTGCATTGTCGAACTGCAGGAGGACTTCCTGCGCGGCGGCGTTCGTGAGCTGCGACCGCTGACGCGAGCGATCGTGGCGCAACAGGTCGGCGTGCATGAATCGACGGTCAGTCGCGCCACCGCCAATAAGTTTGTCATGCTCCCCAACCGGCGGGTCATCCCATTCAGCGACTTCTTCACGCCGTCACTGAGCGTCAAGGACGTCATCAAGGAGATGGTCGATCACGAAACAATCCCACTGACCGACCGCCAGATTTGCGACATGCTCAGCCGCAAGGGGATTCGTATCGCGCGACGTACCGTCGCCAAGTACCGCGCTGAGCTGAACATCCTGCCGAGCACGATGCGCTAGTCAATCCTTCTTGGGTGAACGTACACAGCCGGGAGTATAATGCTCCCGGCTTCTTTGTGCGCAGCGCTCGCGGTTGGAGGGATCATGCATCAGTTGCAGGACGTCCTGGAGGTCAGGCAGTTCGACCGCCAGCACCTCGATTCGCTTTTTTCTCGCGCCGACGAGATGCGCATTATTGCCGACGCGGGCGGGTCAAACCGGCTGAGCGGCAAGATTCTCGCCTCGCTCTTCTTCGAGCCAAGCCCCCGCACGCGCTTGAGTTTTGAGTCGGCCATGATGCGGCTCGGTGGGTCGGTGTTGACCGCCGAAAACGCGCTCGAAACGTCGTCTTGGGCAAAGGGTGAAACAATCGAGGATACCGCGCGTATCGTCGAATCGTATGCCGACGCCATCGTGATGCGTCACCCGGAGGCTGGAACACCGGCGCGCGCCGCCGCCGTCATCGACATCCCGGTGATCAACGCTGGCGACGGTGCACGCGAGCATCCGACGCAGGCGTTGCTTGATCTGTACACGATCGGCCACGAACTCGGCCGGATCGATGATCTGAATATCGCTCTGGTTGGCGATCTTAAATACGGCCGCGCGCCGCGCTCGCTCGCGATGCTCCTCACCGAGTCGTCCGGTATCAACCTGACGTTCATCTCTCCACCCAACGTGCGCATGGGCGACGACGTCAAAGCCGACCTGCTTTCCCGAGGCGTTTCCTTCGAGGAGGAGACCGATCTATTGGCGGTGCTGCCGGATGTCGATGTCGTCTATCAGACGCGTGTCCAGCACGAACGCTTCGAATCGGACGAGGAGTATCGCGAAGCGCGTGGCAAGTACGTGATCGATGCGGCCGCGATGGCCGCCCTCAGCCCGGATGCAATCGTGATGCATCCGCTCCCGCGCGTCGATGAGATCGACCCGATCGTGGATACCGACCGCCGTGCCGCCTATTTCCGGCAAGCTCGTAACGGCATCTACGTGCGAATGGCGATTCTCGACTGGCTGCTCAGAGACGAGTAAGGAATCGTCACAACTCCGAGGCGTAGGCGGCGAGACGCTGGGCCCCCACCCGGCGGAGCTTGCGTAGCGCCTCGTTCTCCAGCTGGCGCACGCGCTCGCGGCTAATGTTGAGCTGATCGCCTACTTCGGCCAGCGTATGCGGCGTGCCGGTGCCTAGGCCAAAGCGGAGTTGCAGGACAAGCCGCTGTCGAGGGTTGAGGCATTCGAGCACTTCGGCGACATCCCTTTGCAAGAGAACTTCTTCCGCCTCCTGCTGCGGGCCGCGTGTTACCTCGTCCGCGATGATGTCGCCCAGATTCGTTTCGTCTTCGCTGCTGAACGGTGTATCGAGCGAAATCGTCCGCTGGGCAGCCTGGATGATCTGTTCCAGCTTTTCCGGTTGGATGCTCATCGCCTCCGCCAACTCCTCGGGCAACGGGGGCCGGCCAAGCTCCTGTGTCAATTGGGCCAGCGAACGACGATAGCGGGTGATGCTGTCGGTCAGATCGGAAGAGCGTCGTGTAGGG
>CALAGB010000354.1 GCA_937891245.1 uncultured Thermomicrobiales bacterium
CACGCCATCCCCAACGGATGGTACAGCGACGATCAGAGCCACCCGCCATGGTCAACAACAACCGCTGAGTGGAACTCGGATCTCATCCATAATCATCCCGTTCCGCTCCCAGTATGAGATATCGTCAATGGCGCCGTGGACTGAACAGCTGGCACCGAGGCGGCGCGGTCGCTGATTGGCGACTTGGAGCGCAACTGATATGGTACAGTGGAGATCTGGTCAATCTGGCACTCGTGATCATTTTCTTTCATCAATGGTACCTGGCTGCCGGGCGCCACCGCGCACGGAGCCAGCGGCGGGTCGTGCCCGAGGAGATCGGACCGCTTTTGATCGGTGACATACTACGCTCGCCCGGGCGATAACCTGTCCGATTGACGACGAGCCGCAGGACTCATCGCTTTTCAGGCAGGGGAGAAGCAGCCCCGGGCACTCGGGGGTGTGCACGACACATCGGGATCCTCAAACGAAGATCGTGACGAAATAGGCGATCGCCGCGGCGGACATCAAGACGAAGCAGGTCCAGCCACAGATGTTGCTCCAGGCGCTATTCGTGAATCGACCCATCACCGAACGGCGATTCGCAAGCAGCATGATAAGCAGCAGCAGGGGCGGAGCTGTGATGCCGTTCAAAATCGCGCTGTAGACGAGCGCCTTGATCGGGTTCAGCCCGATATAGTTGAAGAGCATTCCGATAAGCGTACTGGCGATGATGACGCCATAGAACCCCTTCGCCCGGCGCGGATTTTCGTCGAGCCCTTCACGCCAGTCGAACACCTCGGCAACGGCGTAGCCGACTGAGCCGGTGAGAACCGGAATCGCGAGCAGCCCGGCGCCGATGATCCCGATCGCCCAGCACCAGACCGCGCCCGATCCAAGCAGCGGTTTCAAGGCCGAGGCGGCCTCCGCGGCCGAACTGATATTCGTCTTGCCGTCCGCATGCAGCGTCGCGGCCGTCGTGAGAATGATGAAGTACATCACGATCTCGGAGGCCAACATCCCGAGGGCGACATCCAGTTTGCGATCGGCCACCTCACGACGCGTCGTGCCCCGGCGCTCGGCAACGGTATCCTCGCCCTTTTCTTTCTCCTCCTCGACCTCCTGCGACGTTTGCCAGAAGAAGAGGTAGGGGGAGATCGTCGTGCCGAGGATGGCTATCAGCAAGCCGATGCCCTCCTTCGACCGGGGGACATGGGGAATGAAAGTGCCCTTTGCCACGGCCCCCCAGTCGGCGCCCGAGAAGATCGCCGTGGCGATATAGGCAAGCAGGGCGAGACAGAGCCACTTGAAGATGCGGTTGATCAGCGGATATTTCGCAAACACCTGGAGGAGGATGAGCGCAACCGCGATCGGCGGGATGAGGACCAGCATGGGGATCGGGAACAGCAGGTTGATACCAGCGGCGATGGCGGAGAGATCGGCCCCGGCGTTAAACGTATTGGCGGCGATCAGCAAGAGAACGATCGGATAGAGCACGGCCTTCGGGTAGTACCTCTTGATGGTTGCCGCGAGTCCCTCGCCGCTCGTCTGCCCGATCCGGGCGCACATCGACTGAACGGCGGTTGCCAGGGGATAGGTGATCAGTGAGGTCCAGAGATAGCCGTAGCCGGTCTGCGCGCCGGCCTGCGCGTACGTTCCTACTCCCGACGGATCATCGTCGGCTGCGCCGGTGATCAGACCCGGCCCAAGAACCGAGAGGAGTTTCCGCACCCCGGTCAATCGCTCGTCTTCGCGCCGGTCACCCAGTCGGCGATCCCCCTCCGGGTGAATCGTCTCATATGAGCCTTCGCTGATTGGGGGGTCTGCCGCTTCAGTCGACTTGCCGATCGGCTGGATAGATCGTGCCATATTGCCGCGTTCACTGTTTCTATCGTGGCGTACGAACGACGTAAACCAGACACACAATCGCAAACGCTGTACCACACCCGATCTATGCGATGCGGATAGGGGTAAACAGGACCGGCCGGCGTTCGTTCCCAGCCCGATCTCTCCTGGCCCGCTACGGTTCGAGCCGATGCGCTCAAACAACCATCACGGTCAGCCACCCTTCCACACGTCTTTCCCATAGCACAGAATAACACAGGAATGCACTTAGAAATATTTGTATGTTCGTACTCTTGTAAATCCGAATACTCAGAGGTATTATTAATTGGCACGACCAAACCTACCCTAGGGGGTTCTGGAGAACGCGTGGGTGTGACCAGTCGATGGTCAGGGCGATGACACCTCTCCGCTGCGTACGTGCCAGACCACAGTCTCTCGATGATCACCATTGCGCGACTCATCACCTCGCAACGGATGCCGGCCACGAGCGACGCGGGATTAACTGACGGACCGCGCCTCAGACGTTGGCACTCGTCCCAGTACACCATGGCGGAGACGAACAGCGGCGGTCGAGCACATCCCATTGGGGGTACATGTCGTATTACCCCATCCGCACGGCGATCCGTTCCGATCGTTTCGAGAGGACACTACACCATGACATCTGAGATTCCCGTAGAATCCGAGGCCGTACTAGCGGAGCCGTCAGTGAATACGCCTGGTTCGAATGCACACCTGCAGTCGAACATGCGCGTGCTCGGTACCCATGGAAAGTTGCTTGGCAAGGTGGAAACGCTGGAACACGACGCGGCCACCGGCCAGCTGGCGACACTCGTTGTGCGGCACGGCTGGCTCAACAACAAACGCACCGTCGTGTCGGCCAACCGCGTGAAGTGGGTCAACGCAGACTCGGTGATTCTGGACCTCACGCCATCGGCCTTCAGGCAACTGCCGCGTTCGGCAATGATGTGATCTTGATGATGCTCTGTACAGACAAGCACCTGATCTGCCGGCACTGTGGAGCCGCATTCCTCTTCACGGCGTTTGAACAGGAATTCTACGTTCTGAACAATTTGACCCGCGAGATCGAATGCTGCGAGGCATGCCGGAGAGCCCGCAAAGCACCGCAGCAACCTGTCTTTGTTCATCCGGCGCAATCGCTCCGTTCCGCCCGCTCCATGCCGGATGCGACGGGCATGGCCGAAGGAACGACGATGGCCGTCTCGTTCGCCGCACAGCTGGGCCGACCGATCGCCGGCGCGGAGCGCTACGGATGCCGCGCGAGTGCGTACGCATCCTGCTAGCCACCTCTGGTCCGGCGCGTTAACTCGACCATGAACCGTTCCCAACCAGGGGATTCGCGCTTCATCGCTGCTTCTGAAGGGAGCCCGTCATGCCTTATGATCACATTAACCGGCTTCGCGCCAGGCGTAGCCCAGGGGACGACTCAGGCCTCTTAAGGTCCACATCACGACCTCGAGAGGGGAACGGCCCCGTGCCGCGTCCGGCCGCGGTTGACGCGCCAGCAACGATCAGCGAGGCGCAGGTGGTAACCACAGCCCCGTTCGTGGTCCCGGCGCGCTTTCCCTTGCTGACCGATGTACGCAGTCGCCTGCGGCACCGGCGAGGTATGCCATCGCCGGTGGCGATATGAAGATGGTCGATCGATTACTGGCGCCCATCGGCGCGCACTCGGGGGAAGGTCGCGTTCTATGTCCATTGGTCTGAGTCGCAACGCCCGGCTGCTACTGGTTCAACTCGTTGAGGTGCATCAGCGCGGGAAGCACCAGGGCCGCAGCGAGGATCAACTTGCCTTTTCGCTCTCGGTCGACTCGGATCGGACGACCGCCGCCTTCGCATCCGGCGACCGACCGCTCGAGACGAGCGAGGTGTATGCCGCAGACATGCTACGCGCCAACGGCTTGATCGAGGAAGTCACGACCATCAATCGGACCTCGGGTGTTCGCCGGTACGTCGTGACCAAGGCTGCCGTGTTACTCGTCAACGGGTCAATCGTCGACTCAGACACAGACGCCACCATGCGTCGCCGGACGGCTGCCGGTATGACAACCGTGCGCGCCAATCACGCGACAGCAGATGCTCGAGTCAACGGATCAGCTTCGCCAGCCACGGAGGCAGCCCATGCAGACCAGACCAAGTGATCATCTTGACCTCCTCACCCGCTCGGTCCACGCGCTCCTCCAGTGGGCGGAAACGCATCCATTGACCCAATGGGAGCAAGCCGGAGTCTTGTCTGCCCTGCGCCTCGAACTCGAAGACGCGATGCGCGTCGAGCCATCCCGCGCTGCAGCGAATACGGACTGATACGGGCATAGGAGCAACTGCGCTTCGTCCCGACCCTGGATGATCACGAGTACCTGCTTCGTGCGACGAGCCGTCTTTCGACTTATGCCCGTCCCAAATGTCCCTGGCGTCGAATCTTACAGTTCAGGCGTCGGCAGTCCGTGCATGCCGAGCGTGAAGAAGAGCTCGCCACCGTGATGCAGGTCGTGCTCGATGACGTGCCAGAGGATCCACTGACGACTGAACGTGTTGCCGTCCCGTGTCGTGAATTGCCGATCGAGATCATCCGGCGTCCAGCGTGCCAGGCATTGGGCGATCATCTCCCAGGTCTCGCGCAGGCCATGCACCAGTTCGGCCGCGGTTCGTTGTGGCTGATCATCCACGTCCCAATCATGTATCGCGTCAAAGTCGGTCCTGTTTGGCGCTTCGCCCATTACGTGGTGAAACCAGCCGGCGCGCGCGCTGATGATGTGCGCAGCCAATGTCCAGACCGGGCGTAGTGACGGGGAGGCTTGCAGCGCGAGTTGCTCGTCGCTGAGCTGCCCGACAACCTCCACCAGCAGATCCTGGTAGCGGTCCCAGCCCTCGTAGAAGCGGCTCAGGTGTTCGGTATCGATCGCCATATATCGCCTCTCTGTGCAACGGGAAGGAGATCGGATGACCGGCAGCATACCAGAGATCGGCGGTTCGGCTTCAGTCTGCTATCGTCTGATTGCACACCTGACTGGAGTGGGAGGGAGGAGCCGTGATCGTCTATCGAGACAACCTGGATGGGCTGACGCCCCGCCAGCTCACCGGTTTCTTCGTAGGCTGGCCCGATC
>CALAGB010000355.1 GCA_937891245.1 uncultured Thermomicrobiales bacterium
GTACTGTCTTCAATATTCTCGGCCCGCTGACCAACCCGGCTGCGACACAGCACCAGGTCATCGGCGTCGCGAACCGTGCGACGGCGGAAAAAGTCGCGCGTGTCTTGGCGTTGCTCGGTACGACGCACGCGGTAGTCGTCACCTCGGATGACGGGCTGGATGAACTGAGCATTTCGTCGGGGAATTCGGTCTTCGACGTCTCGGTCAACGGCCATTCGGAGCTGAACAGCTATCACCTGGATGTCGCGTCGGTCGGACTCGATACAGCACCGATCGAATCAATACGTGGTGGGACGATCGAAGAGAATGCGGAGCTAATCCGCCGCATCCTCGATGGTGAACGCGGCCCGGCTCGCTCGATCACATTGCTGAATGCCGGTGCGGCCCTGTACGCGGCAGATGTTGCGCCGTCGATTCGAGCCGGAGTCGAACTGGCTGTCGAGTCGATCGACTCAGGCAAGGCGCGCGAACGTTTGAACGCGTTGGTCGAACTGACTCAGCAGTTGAGCGAGGCGTAAATGACCGTCCGAACCGGCACGTTTCTCGATCGCATTGTCACCCGAACGCTGGCCGACCTGCCGGAGCGGAAGCGCACCACGCCGACCGCGACGCTCGAGCGGCGCGCGGCAGAGCGACCGGCCGCGTTGTCGTTCGAGACGGCGCTCCATGGGGCGCAGCTCGGCATCATCTCTGAGGTGAAGCGCGCCTCGCCATCGAAAGGCGCGATTGCCAAGGGGATCGACGCGGTTGCCGTCGCCAGCGATTACATCGCGGCCGGTACGTCGGCGATCTCAGTGCTCACAGATGAGCCGTTCTTCCAGGGGAGCCTGGCCGATCTCGAAGCGGTCGCGGCGCTTGCCCATGCCGCCGAACCGGCACGTCCGGTGCTGCGCAAGGATTTCCTCGTCGATCGCTACCAGATCGTCGAAGCGCGCGCAGCCGGGGCCGATGCCGTGCTGCTGATCGTCTCGCTCTTGCCCGGTCCCGTGCTTGGCGAGATGCTCGCTGAGGTTCATGCGTTCGGCATGCAGGCGTTGGTTGAGATCCACGATGAAGCGGAGAGTGGGGCGGCACTCGAGGCCGGTGCGCGGGTCATCGGGATCAACAACCGCGACCTGCGCACCTTCACGGTCGATCTGGCGACGACCGAGCGGCTGGCAACAGGAATTCCAGCCGACCGTACGATCGTGGCCGAGAGCGGCATACACAGCGGCGCCGATGCGCGGCGTCTCCAAGCCGCCGGGGCGCACGCGCTGCTGGTCGGAGAATCGCTGATGCTGGCGAGCGACCGGGCCGCGGCGATACGGGAGTTGCGTTCGTGACCGAGCCGATGATCAAGATCTGTGGGGTGCGTTCTCCCGAAATTGCGCGCGTCGTGGCGGAACAGGGCGCCGACTTCATGGGTCTCATCTTCGCTCCGGCTCGCCGCCAGGTGACCGAGGAGCAGGCGCGGCGGATTGTTGCGGGCTTTGAGAGCGCCGCTCCCGTGATCCTGAGCCGCCCTCCTGTCATGCTGAGCCGCAGCGAAGCATCTCTTTCCCGTGACCCGTCCAATGCCGCTGAGGGAACGCAGGGGAGAACCTTCGCTGCGGCTCAGGATGACAGGGAATGTGATCGCCGTACGGGGCAGCGGCCGAAGGTCGTGGGCGTTTTCGTCAATGAGTCGGTGGCCGAGATGAACCGGCTGGCCGACATTGTTGGCCTCGATTTCATCCAGTTGAGTGGCGATGAGCCGGTCGAGATTCAGGGTCAATTGAAACGACCGGTTATTCGTGCGCTGCGGTTGCCGATAGGGATCACGCCGTCGGAGGCCTACGAGCAAGCGGAGATATACCTGAATTGCGCGGCTCCGGCACGCGCACTGTTGCTCGACACGCACGTCAGCGGGTCCTACGGCGGCAACGGTATCCCCGGTGATTGGAATGTCGCGCGTGCCCTGGCGGAACGCTATCCCGTCCTCCTGGCCGGCGGCCTACGACCGGAGACGGTCGACGAGGCGATCAGGACAGTGCGGCCGTTTGGTGTCGATGTCTCCAGCGGCGTCGAGACCGACGGCGTCAAGGATGTGTCGAAGATCAAGCAGTTCATCGCGGAAGCGCGGGGCGCGTCGCGACCGGTCGATCGTTCAGTTCTATGAAGGAGCAATCATGACACGCGCTGGCATCGAACGTATCCGACCGGGCGATCTCCCCGACGCGCACGGGCGCTTCGGCGAATTCGGCGGCATCTATGCGCCGGTCACGCTCATTCCGGCGATCGACGAGTTGACCGTCGCCTATGAGAAGGCGCGCGAGGACCCGGATTTTCAGATTGAGCTGGATAGTCTACTTGAGACCTACGTCGGTCGCGCGACCCCGCTCTATCACGCCAAGGCGCTTTCGGAGAAGGTCGGCGGCGCGCAGATCTATCTGAAGCGTGAGGATCTGGCGCACACCGGCGCGCACAAGATCAACAATGCACTGGCGCAGGGTCTGCTCGCCAAGCGGATGGGCAAGCCACGCATCATCGCGGAGACCGGCGCCGGACAACACGGTGTCGCGGCGGCGACGGTCTGTGCCATGCTCGGCCTTGAATGCATCGTCTATATGGGCGAGGTCGATATCGCCCGGCAGTCGCTCAACGTCTTCCGCATGAAACTCCTCGGCGCCGAGGTGCGGTCGGTCACCTCCGGCAGCCGGACGCTCAAGGACGCGATGAACGAAGCGATTCGCGACTGGGTAACGAACGTCGAGAACACCTACTATCTCATCGGCTCAGCGGCCGGGATGCACCCGTACCCGATGATGGTGCGCGATTTCCAGTCGGTCATTGGTCAGGAGACGCGCCGGCAGATTCTCGAAGCGACCGGCCGCCTGCCGAATATCGTCGTTGCCTGCGTCGGCGGCGGGTCGAACGCCATCGGTATGTTCTATCCCTTCATCGGCGACGAAACCGTCGAACTGCATGGCGCGGAGGCGGCCGGTTACGGCATCGAGACCGGCAAGCATGCCGCGACACTCAGCGCCGGTCGGATTGGTGTGCTGCACGGCTCGCGGTCGTACGTCTTGCAGGATGACGACGGACAAATCATCGAGGCGCACAGCATCTCGGCGGGCCTCGATTATCCCGGCGTTGGTCCGGAGCACAGCTATCTGAAGGATACCGGGCGAGCGCAGTATCATCCGGTGACTGATGCTGAAGCGTTGGAAGGCTTCAAGCTGCTCTGCCTGACCGAGGGGATTATCCCGGCGCTCGAATCGGCGCACGCCGTTTACCTTGGACAGCAGTTGGCTGCCGGGCGCGACAAGAACGACATCATGATCATCAACCTGTCGGGACGGGGCGACAAGGATATGCATACCGTCGCTGAGGCGTTGGGAGTGGAACTATGACGGCGACGCAATCGGAAAGCCGCATCGCGGCATCCTTCGCCCGGCTGAGGAGCGAAGGCAAAACCGGAGTCATGCCATACGTGACAGTTGGTTATCCCGAACTGGACACCGTCCAGCGCGTGGTCCCGGCGCTCGTCGAGGGCGGCGCAACGATGATCGAGCTGGGCATTCCCTTCTCCGATCCGCTGGCCGACGGTGCCACGGTGCAGCACTCGAGCTTCGAGGCGTTGAAGAACGGTGTGACGGTTGATTATTGCCTGCGCACGGCGCGTGAGCTGCGTGCGGCGGGCGTTGACGTGCCGCTCGCCTTCATGGGATACTTCAACCCCATTGCCAGCTACGGCCTCGACCGCTTCGCGGAAGAGTGTGCCGAAGCTGGCGTTGATGGCTTGATCGTGCCCGATCTGCCGGTTGGGGAGAGCGACGAGCTGGCACAGGCTTGTCGACGGCATGGGCGCGATCTGATCTTCATGGTCGCTCCGACCAGCACCGATGCGTTGATCGGAGCGGTTGCGCAACAGGCGAGTGGGTTCATCTATTGCGTGTCATTGACTGGAACGACCGGCGCGCGCAGTTCGTTGTCAAGCGGGCTCAGCGCGTTTCTGGCGCGTGTCCGCGAACAGACCGACCTGCCACTGGCGGTCGGCTTCGGTATTTCGAAGCCGGAACATGTGGCCGAAGTCGGAAAGTATGCGGACGCGGCGGTGGTCGGGAGTTCCGTGATCAATCGGCTCGGTCAGGCGTCACGCGAGCAGCAACCGGAGGTCATGCGCGACTTCATGCGGTACCTGCGTGGGCTTTAGCGCGTGACGCGCATGGAACGAGTCGTCGCGATGGCGCCGCTTGCCGGGGAGAAGCTGCCTGATGATGCGGTGCCGGGGAATTCGCGGAGCGACCACAGTCGAATCCAACAGCGCCCAGGAGATCCTGGATGCCACGCATGAGCTGCTGGCCGCCATCGTTGATGCCAATCAGATCGACGTCGAGGATGTTGCGAGCGTCATCTTCACCACGTCGCCCGATCTTGATGCTGCCTTCCCGGCCGTTGCGGCACGCGGATTCGGCTGGGATCAGGTTGCGCTGATGTGTATGCACGAGATCGGCGTACCCGGATCGCTGGAGCGCGCTATTCGCGTCTTGATCCATTACAACACCGAGAAAACCATGCGCCAGATGCGCCATGTCTATCTTCGCCGGGCGGTCGAGTTGCGTCCGGATTGGGCCTATCGTTCGAACGGGAACTTGGAACCGTAACTCGACACCGTGTCGAAGAGTTTTTGTGTGGAGGGATTTCGAAGATGATCATCGTGCTGGAGCCGACGGCGACGGACGAGCAAGTAAGTGACGTGATCAAGCGCGTGGAAGAGGCGGGATTCGGCACGCGTCAGATCGTCGGCCACGGCCAGTCGATCCTCGGCGTGCTCGGCACCCCGCTGCCCGACGCGTTGTACGAGACGATGGGTCTGCTGCCGGGTGTCCAGCAGGTGATTCGGGTCAGCAAACGTTACAAGCTTGTGAGTCGCGATTTCCATCCGTCCAATACGATCGTCGACGTCGGCGGCGTTAAGGTT
>CALAGB010000356.1 GCA_937891245.1 uncultured Thermomicrobiales bacterium
GCACTCTCGCGGATGGCATCCCAAT
Source organism: uncultured Thermomicrobiales bacterium (assembly GCA_937891245.1). Taxonomy (GTDB): domain Bacteria; phylum Chloroflexota; class Chloroflexia; order Thermomicrobiales; family Thermomicrobiaceae; genus CALAGB01. The sequence continues at coordinate 26 of CALAGB010000356.1, forward strand.
TGCCCTCGTTGACCGCCGCGCGTCGCACCAGATTGCCGCCGACCGCCAGCGCCACCGCGCCCGCCTGCAAAAAGAGCGGAGCGGTTTCAAGCGTGACGCCGCCGGAGGGGATGAGCTTGACCTGCGGCAATGGACCGAGCACATCCTTGAAATAGCCGGGGCCGGCGATGCTGGCGGGATTGACCTTGATGTAATCCGCACCCGCTTCCCAGGCCGTCAGAATCTCGGTCGGGCTGAAAGCGCCAATGACCGATGGAATGCTGTATCGACGGCACATCTCGATCGTCTGCACCCGCAGCGTCGGCGTGACGACGAATTCGGCACCCGCCAGGATCGCGGCTCGGGCCGTTTCGGCGTCCAGCACGGAGCCGGCACCGACATGCGCACGATCGCCGACCGCGACGCGCACCTGTTCGATCGCTTTACCGGCTTCACGGTTGGTGTACGTGAATTCGAGGTTCTGAATGCCGCCCGCGATCAGCGCCTCGGCAAGGGTTTCAGCCGAGCTCAAATCGTCAAGCCGGATCACCGCGACGACCCCGCTCTGTTCGATCCAGTGCATCTCGTGATTCCTCTCCGTTTCCCGCGATTTTCGCGACTTCAGTGTACTCCGAGCGGCGGCTCGGCAGCCGCCGTTCCACAGTCTTCGTCACGGTTATGCGATAGGATTTTCCCTGCACGGTTCGCCGCGGCGAACGCCGCCGGCACCGGGTGCGACCATTCGAACGGCATGGGGAGCCTACATGAACCTCAGAATCGGTCTGATCATTGCGCGGTCGAAATTCGAAGCGTTCGGCATCGCCGGAGATGTCGAAGCCTTCCTCAAGGCGGCCGGTGTAACGGTCGTGAGCGAAAACGAGATGCTCGAGGGCGCCAGCGCCGATGTGCTGGTAACGCTCGGGGGCGATGGGCTCATCATGCGCATGGCGCATGTCTTCCCTGGCGTGCCGATTCTCGGCATCAATGTCGGCAAGGTTGGTTTTCTCGCGCGGATTGAGCGCGACGACTGGCATCGCGCGCTTGGCGAACTCGTTGCCGGCAACTACAAAATTCAGGATGGTTCTACCCTCAGCGCGACCCTGATCCGCGATGGCGTGCCTGGGGAACCCTCACTGGCGATCAACGACGTCGTAATCCGCTCGCGTATGCAGATGGTCGACGTCGAACTGTATATCGATCAGCAGTTCGTCAATACCTACCCCGGCGACGGCATGATCGTAGCCACGCCGCAGGGCAGCACCGCCTATTGCATGGCGGCAGGCGGTCCGGTTCTCGATTTCGGCGTACGAGGTTTCGCGGTGACGCCGATCTGTGCCCATTCACCGATTCGGACGACGCTGGTCGTCCGCGAAGACGCGCTCTTCGAGCTGGTGATGGCCAACGATCATGAAGCCGATCTCATCCTCGACGGCACCCCGACAACCGATCTGCATCATGGCGACCTGGTCCGAGTGCGCAAAGGCGAGCAAAATTTCCACCTGGTCGTCCTCGGCGGGATGAATTTCTACGAGGCGTTTCGCAGCAAGTTCAATTTCCGCATTCGACCGAACGCGATCCCAACGCGGCCAGGTCTCGGCGTTCCCGAGCTCTGAGGCGCTCACGGGCGGGGCGGCACTGGGAGTTCATCCGTGTTGTCGAATTGGGAAACTGATTCGGACGTCGCTTGCGCGTCCCAGGAATCATTAGCCGGCAAGTCATGGGCGCCGTTGGAATCGGCCGGCTGGCGATAGTCGATCTTGTCGTCTCGCCGATCGTCCCAATCAGCCGGATATTTTTCGCGCTGGGCTTCTTGCGGGATTGCCCTCGGGCGATGGCCGCTCAGCCGTTCGCGCGCCTGGTCGATGAACCGTCCGACGCCGTCATGCTCAACCGCACGCCAGTCGTCGCCGGCCGGAACCTGCAATGGCATCTCCTCGGGATATTGTTCTTCGCCGCAATACGGACAGATATCCCAACGGAGATCGATCAGCCGTTCACACGACACGCACGAACCACGAAGCGGGCCGCGGCAATGGGGGCAGAAGACAAAGTCGGCTTCGACTTGATGCTGGCAGGTTGGGCAGAGCAGCAACTCATCGAGATCCTGCAATAGATATTCTTCTTCAAGCGAGCGTTGGAAAGCGTCATCGAGCGTGTCACGCGGGCGCAGTATCATGTAGATCAAGACGCCGGGAACGAAAAAGAGGACGACGACGAGGGTCGAAAAGATCTGCGCAATGACGCTCCGGCTTCGAAGCTGGATATCCTGGAATGTCCAAACGATCAGCGCAAACCAAAGCGCGAGGAGGTAGGCGCCACCAAGAGCCACCAGTAGCTGTATACCACGCGCGATCGCTTCTTCCATGCGTTGGGTCTCTCTCCTTTCGCGCGTCCTACAGGATGCGCTCGGAGTGCCGCACGTTCAGGACGAAGACCGTCGCGCCACCCACCTGAACTTCGACCGGATTCGGCACGTAGAACTCGCCCGGCTCCATGATCGGTAGCAATGGATTGACATATTGCGTCCGGGTGTAACAGTTCTGCTTCACGATACGCAACACATCCGGCACGAATTGATCGTCAACGCCGACGAGCACCGTCACATTGTTTTCACGCAAGAATCCGCCCGCGCTATTGATTTGTGTCGAGCGATAGCCGTTCTCACGTAATGCCGAAATCAGATTTTCCGAGTCTTTCCCCTGAATAACCGCAAAAACCAACTTCATGAACGATTGTCCTTCTGCGCCGCGCTCGGCCCCTCGTTCAGTTGTTGCAACAGAACGAGAAGCATGTCTTGCTCCACCAAATCGGCGGTCGCGCTCGCGTCAATGACCCGCCAGCGCTTCGGCTCTCTGGCAACCGCTTCGAGAAAATACGAGCGCACGCGCTCGTGAAACGCTTGACTGTCGACGTCGAAGCGATTCAATGGCTCGCCC
>CALAGB010000357.1 GCA_937891245.1 uncultured Thermomicrobiales bacterium
ATCCTGCCGCCGGTGTGCGGCGCGGAGCGATTCCACCGAGAGCAAGACGGAGGCCTTTATGCCCGGATCTCCCACCAATCTGCAATTCACCAGCGAAGCTCATGCACGCGAGTTGGACGAACGCGATGCGCTGGCCCGTTTTCGCGAGCGCTTCTACCGCCAGCCGGGGGTCATCTATCTCGACGGCAATTCGCTCGGGCTTCTCTCGAAAGATGCCGAAGACGCCGTGCTGAAGGCGCTGGCCGACTGGAAGAATCTCGGCATCAACGGCTGGCTGAAGGCCGATCCGCCCTGGTTCTTCCTCGGCGAACAACTCGGCGAACTCTCCGCCCCGCTTTTCGGCGCGCAGCCGGATGAGGTGGTCGTCACCGGCACGACCACCGTTAACCTGCATAACCTGGTCGCGACCTTCTACCGACCGTCCAGTACGCGCCGGAAGATCATCGCCACCGAGCTTGATTTCCCGTCCGATGTCTACGCGCTGCGCAGCCAGATCAGTCTTAAGAATGGCGATCCGGAGGGCGATCTCGTGCTCGTACCGAGTCGCGACGGGCGCACCGTCAGCGAGGACGACCTGATCGCCGCCATGAACGACGAGGTCGCGCTGGTATTGCTGCCGTCGGTCTTCTATCGCTCCGGCCAGTTACTCGATATGGCTCGCCTGACGGCTGCTGCTCACGAACACGACATCCCGATCGGCTTCGACTGCGCCCATTCGGCCGGCGTCATTCCGCATCGCTTCGACGATTGGGATGTCGATTTTGCCTTCTGGTGCAATTATAAATATCTGAATGCTGGTCCTGGCAGTGTCGGCAGTCTGTATGTCAATCGCAAGCACTTCGATAAGCTGCCCGGCCTGAGCGGCTGGTGGGGCTACCAGAAGGAACGCCAGTTCGACATGCTCCATAGCTGGGAAAGCGCGGCCGGTGCCGGAGCCTGGCAGATCAGTACGATCCCGGTCCTCTCGGCGGCGCCGCTAATCGGTTCATTGCGTATCATCGGCGAGGCGGGCATCGAGAAATTGCGCGCCACCTCGCTGGCACAGACCGACTACCTGATGGAGATGATCGAGCGCTCCGGGCTGACCAGTCAGGATTACGGCTACCAGATCGGCACACCGCGCGAGCCGGAGCGACGCGGCGGGCATGTGGCCATTGAACACGAGCACGGCCCGCAGATCGCACGAGCGCTCAAGGCGCGCAACGTCATCCCCGACTTCCGTCCGCCGAACATCGTTCGCCTGGCGCCGATCCCGCTGTACACCTCCTACCATGAACTCTGGCGGGTGGTGCAACATCTGCGCGAGATCATCAGTAGCGGTGACTATCGCAAGCTCGACGCCGGTCGCGAGATGGTGGCCTAGGGTCTGGTGGCGGGGTCCGACGTTGCCTATCGACCGGCGACACCGGCCGATACCCGTGCGCTCAACGAGGTTGGCGAGCGCGCCTTCGACGATCTCGCGCTCCGGCACGGCTGGAGCGACACGCCGATCGACGATACCGGGATCGAGCGCGAGCTGGAAGCACAGCGCTCACTCTACCGCCATCTGGCGGAGACGAGCGATCAGTTCTGGGCCGCGGAACGGCAAGGACGGCTGGTTGGCTATGCCCGTTCCATCGTGCGCGGCCCGCTGCGCGAATTGACCGAACTCTTCGTGCTGCCGGAGTCGCAGGGGATCGGTATCGGGTCGGAGTTGCTGCGGCGCGCCTTTCCCGTCACGACAGCGGAAACTCGCGGCATCCTTGCGACGCCGGATCTACCAGCGCTCGCCTGCTATCTGAACGCTGGGCTCACGATTCGCTTTCCGAACTACGGCTTCGCGCGACCGCCGGAAGACGCACCGCTGCCGAGCGACCTCGATTTCGAACCGATTTCCGAAGAACCGGCTTCGCTGGCCGCACTCGATCGGATCGATGACATCGTCCTTGGGCATCGACGAACGGTCGATCATCGCTGGCTGCTGGCCGATCGGGCCGGTTGGCTCTACCGACGCGGCCGCACGGTCGTCGGCTATGGCTACGCCGGCCGCCAGAGCGGTCCGTTCGCGCTGCTCGACCCAACCGACTTCCCGGCGGTATTGGCGCATGCCGAAGCAATGGTCGCGCGAGTTGGTCACGAGACGTTCAGCGTCGTCGTGCCGATGGTGAACGAAACTGCGATCGCCCATCTGCTCGGGCGCGACTTTAGGCTCGATCCGTTCTTTTCGTATCTGATGAGCGACAAACCGTTTGGAAGCTTCGAACGATATATCGAAACGGCGCCGACCTTCTTTCTTTAAAATAGGCATCGACCGACGTCATGGAACCATGCAAGAGGAGCGCCCATGTCGACAACCGTACAGCGCTGCAGCTGGGCCGGCAGCGACCCGTTGATGGTCGCCTATCACGACGAGGAATGGGGGGTCCCCTGCTACGATGACGATGAACTCTTCGAGCGTCTGATGCTCGAAGGCTTTCAGGCCGGACTCTCCTGGTCGACCATTCTCAACAAACGCGAGAATTTCCGCCATGCCTTCCATAACTGGGATGCCAGAACGATCGCTGCCTACGGTGATGAAGAGATTGCCCGCCTGCTGGCCGACCCTGGCATCATCCGCAACCGGCTCAAGGTGAACGGCGCCGTACGTAACGCTCGCGCGTTCCTCGAACTCCAGCAGGTCGAAGGCGGCTTCTCACGCTTCATCTGGTCGTTCACCGGCGGCGCCCCACTCGTGCGCACCGAACCGCTGCGCGAGAACCTAACGCATTCACCCGAATCCGACGCGCTTTCCAAGACGCTCAAGAAACGCGGCTTCACCTTCGTCGGCACCACCATCTGCTACGCCTTCATGCAGAGCGTCGGCATGGTGAACGACCACAGCGAAGAGTGTTTTCGTTATGCGGAATTGCACAAGGCTGGCTGAGCCCGGGACCGAGGTCCCGGGCTACGTAGACGAAGTCCCAGCGGGGGGCTAAGAACGATCCGCCGCGTCAGCCGCCCTGCAACCAACCCACATACTGCTCGATTCCCGTCTCGATGCGGTAGGTTGGTTCGAAGCCGGTGGCGCGCCAGAGGCGGCGGTTGTCGAAGGTGAGGCGGCCAGAATCGGCGGAGAGCGGGATGTTGGCTTCGGCTTCGGAGACGACCCATTCGACGTGGGCACCGGGAACGGCCGCCACGACTGCCGCGATCAGGCGCGCTTGCGGCACCGGCTCGCCGGAGAGATTGAACGTGTCATACGGCAGATCGGTCGTCGTAAGGAGCAGGCGGACGCCTTTCGCAACATCGGCCGCGTGGATCCAGGACTGCGTCATGTGTGGCGCGTTCGGACGGAGCGTCTCCCCGCGGAGCGCCAGATCAGCGGCCAGAAACGCGCTCGACATCGACTGACGCGCGCCGGTCGGTCGCTCGTACGGGCCGTAGACCGTACCGGGCCGCACGATGCGCACGTCGAGTCCGTGGTGCGCCTGCGCCCAGTGGCAGAGCCGTTCGCCGGTGATCTTCGAGAGCGGGTACATTCGGTCGCCGCGATGGAGCGGTCCGTCTTCGTCGACGACGTAGTCCGTCGCGTCACGCCGCTCATAGACCGAGACCGAACTGAAATAGATGAAGCGCTCGACGCCATGTGCGGCGGCCGCTTGCAGCAGTGAGATGGTACTGGCCGAGTTCACGTCGAGGATCAGACGCGGGTCGGCGCGCTCCATCTCCAGCGTCGGTGTGATCGCGGCGGCATGCACGACATGTGTCGGCTGGTGCTCGACAAAGAGCTGCTCGATCGTCGCCGCGTCGCGAATATCGCCCTGCACGAACGTGACGCGCGCTTCCCAACCGGCTCCCAGTTCGCGCACGAGCCGCGCTTCAGGTTCGTTCCGATCGAAAGCGACGACTGTATCGCCCGCCGCGTAGAAATGCAGCACCAGATTGGACGGCACGAAGCCGGTGGCTCCTGTCAGCAGGATTTTCATGGCGACCCCTCATCGACGCGTAAACGACTGAACATTCATTCAACACAGAAAAGCTTTTGCCGATCACGGTAGATGTCTCGACGATACCGGTCAATAGCCAGCGACAGACTACGACCGTCGCTTCAGGAGCATCCGGCAAGATACTTCCATCGATCCTTATTGCACATGCTCTGAGAAGTCAGGTCGACCACTCAATGCGCCTGTCAGTGATTGTCAATAGCTTTGTAATATAGTATTATCCTCCTAACGTGTTGTAGCCCAAAAGTACTATACGCACAGGCCGCAAATCGACATGCGGCGGAAAGGGGAGTGAAGGGCTCGAAAGAGAACCGATCACGACCGTAGATTGTTTGCTCTCTGATGGAGGGGAAGAGTCCATGCGTAAGTTGCTTGTTGCGATCGCCATGATTGCGGTCCTTGTGGCAGTTCCAACCTCAGCGATGGCTGCCTCACCAACACCATTCTTCAATGGCTTCGAGACCGACACAGCGGGATGGAATGGTGCTATTACTCGTCAGCAATCCGGGTATTCGAATGCCGGTGGTTATGCAGACGGCATAGTGTCCGCAAGCGGCGGTTACCACGCTCGGCTGGGCACCGACGGTGCATTCACTACGTGGGGTGGTTATACCGACACGTTCCCAGTAGGGGGCTATACGACGAGCCTCACTATTTATCTTGACGTATCGTGGGCCAGCTCTCATCCAGATGCCCGATTCGACTGGGACGTATCGAGCAGCAATAGTTCCGGTGGCTTCCTTCGCGATTTCGTATTCAACGCGGGAACAACCCCGTCAAACTATCTGGGCACACCTGGGTTCGTGATCAACGCGAGTACGAACGCGATGCGTAGCAGCAGCTCCCCATCAAATCCCTGCCCATCCCCGTCAACTGCACCGAATACCTGCCGAATGCCCGTCTACATTACGACGAGCGGCTGGTACACATTCGTTCATACATTCAGTGATGGTGGTGCCAACGGGCTACAAGTCGACATGTCCATCCTCGATAGTTCTGGGAACACGGTGGCGAGCTGGACGATCTACAGTGGTGATCCGATGTCGGCCGTGGGTGGAAATCAATACGGCTGGTTCGCGAATCAGGAGATCAATGATCTCCCGATCGACAACAGTGCGTTGGAGGTGTCTCTGACTCCAACCGACAAGGATCAGTGCAAGAATGGCGGCTGGCAGCAGTTCAATAGCCCAACGTTCAAGAACCAGGGAGACTGCATCCAATTCGTCAACACCGGGAAGTAAGCCTGAGAGCTAATTCGGTTCGCTCAACGGCACCCTCGCTCGTGAGGGTGCCGTTCTTTACTCTTTCCGCTTCACGCAGGTGTACGCCGAGTAGATGCCCGAGGGGCGATGGTTGGCATCCTCGATCGTGAAACCGGTGTGCTCGAGGAGCGCATCGAGCAGCCAGCTGTAGGTGCTGTACTCGGTGCGGACGTGTGTCTCGTATTCCTCGCGCGTCCAGCCTACCTCGGGGCGCGCAGCGGCGTTCGCCAGCCACGGCTGGAAGTGCTTCTCGACCTCTGCCGGATCGAAGGAGTAGACGAGGTCGTGCAGACGCAAGACGCCATTCGGTCGCAGCATATCGGCGATCCGCTGCAGGGCGATCCCTTTCCAGAAATCGGGCAGATGATGGAGCACGTTGCGCGTGTAGACGAAATCGGCCGGCTCGCCCTGATGCTCGTAGCTAAGTAGGCCGGCCTGGACAACCTCGACGTTCTTCAACCCGAGCGCGTCGGCCTGCTGGCGAACGTACGCGAGCATGGCGGGTGAAACATCGACGGCGACGACACGGCCGCAATGCGGGGCGACGGCGAGGGCGAAGACGCCAGTGCCGGTGCCGAGATCGACCAGCACGCTCTGTTCGTTCATTCCCATCTCTTGCAGCAGCGCCAGATCTTCGCTCGGGTCGGTCTGCGACTTGCGGTCGTACGTCGCGACGTACTCCGGATCGAGATGTTCTTCACCCGCATGCGCGAACTCATCGATGTACCACCCTGGACGTGACATGGCCGCTCCTTTCACCTGCATTCGTCGGCCGGACGCCGGACTCGCATGATACGGGCCCGGGCCAGTCCCTGCCAGCATCGCGGCGTCGTTCCAGATAAGACACTTGATGTCCTATTTCGCGTCTATCCTCAGTTCGTCGACCAGAATGGCTAACCACAACTGGAGGTCGTTGATGCAGTGGGACGAATTCGTGAAGCAGTGCCCGGAAATTGCCAGGCTGGGCGACGAACGTTTAAGGAAGAACGAACTCT
>CALAGB010000358.1 GCA_937891245.1 uncultured Thermomicrobiales bacterium
ATACGAGATTACAAGGTGACTGGAGTTCAGACGTGTGCTCTTCCGATCTATCTCGGCCGATGGCACCGGTATGCAAGAGACGGCCGATATGCTGGTGCGTTGGATCGAGGAGTTGGGCGGGACGGCGCGCAAGGTCGCGACGCCGCTGCACCCCGCCGTCGTCGGCCAGATCGACGCCGGGAAACCACACACGATGCTGTTCTACGGGATGTACGACGTGCAACCGGTTGTTGGTGAAACCTGGATGGTCGATCCATTCGGCGGCGAAATTGTCGATCTCCCCGGCTTCGGCCCCTCGATTGTCAACCGAGGCGTTATGAATCAGAAGGGGCCGCTCGCCAGCCTCTTCAACGTGCTCCACTCGATGCGGGATGCGACCGGTACGCTACCGGTCAACGTCAAATTCCTGATCGAGGGCGAAGAGGAGCTGGGCAGTCGCAACCTGCCGGGCGTCGTCGAGGCGTTTCGAGAAGAACTCAAGTCAGATGCCTGTTTCTTCCCCTTCCTTGCCCAGAACCAGGAAGGGCGAGTCATCACCTATCTCGGCGTCAAGGGCATCCTCTTCATGGAGATCGTGGCGCGGGGCGGTGATTGGGGCGCGCCGACCGAGCGCGCCGTCCATGGGAGCAACGCCGTCTGGTTCCACAACGCCGCCTGGCGGCTGCTGCATGCGCTCTCGAGCATGCTCACGCCCGATCAAAAGCACATTCTGGTCGATGGTTTCTACGATGACATCGTACCGCCGAGCGCCGAGGATGAGGCGTTGCTGGCGAAACTGATCGATACCGTCGATCCACTCGACGAACTCATGAAACACGAGGTCAAGCGTTTCAAGTACGACCTGGATGGCGTTGATCTGTTGCGCAAGTATCTGTACCAGCCGACGCTGAACATCGACGGCATTATCTCCGGCCACACCGCCGAAGGAACGAAGACAATCATCCCGCACGAGGCGCGGGCCAAGGTCGATGTGCGTATGGTGCCGAACATGGTGCCGGAACGCGTCGTCGAGTTGATCCGGGCGCATCTCGACCGGCACGGCTTTTCCGACATCGAGATCGATGTGCTCGATGCCTATAAGTGGAGCAAGACGAGCGTCAACTCGGCCCCGGCGCGCGCAATCATGGATACCTATCGCCAGCTCGGGCACGAACCGGAGATCTGGCCGCACCTGGCCGGCTCGGCGCCGTTCTATCTGTTCACCGACGTGCTCGACATTCCGGTTGTGCTGGGTGGTTTGGGACACGGCGGCCGGGTCCACAGCCCGAATGAGTACGCGCCGGTGGCCGGGCTCAAGGACCACGAGAAGTCGATCGCCGTCTTCATGTATCGTCTCGCCGACGAACTGGCGGCCGATGATGCGGGGAAGCAATAGGGCGGAGGGAGTCGATGGCCGCGAACCTCGTGCGCGAAAAGCTGGCGCAGGCGACCAACATACTCGATGAACTTGGCGTCGATCTCTGGTTGATCGTCGCGCGCGAAAGCGATGTGCTCGGGGACCCGAGCCTGCCGCTCGTCGTTGGGACAAGCGTGACCTGGGACTCATTTTTCCTCATCTCGCGTCGCGGCGAGCACGTCGCCATCGTCGGCACCGGCGACGTCGAGAACATCAAACAGACCGTCGCCTGGGATGAGGTCATCGGCTACGTGCAGGGGCCGTCGACGGCGCTGCTCGCTGCCCTGGAACGCCTGGATCCGCAGCACATCGCCCTGAACTATTCGACCGACAACAATATGGCCGATGGGTTGACCTACGGTATGTACTTGCGGTTACAGGCGATGCTGGAGCCAACGCGTTTTTGGGAGCGCGTGATCTCGGGCGAGCCAATCGCGTCGCGCGTTCGGAGCCGTAAATCCGGCGAAGAGATCCGGCGCATCCGCGCGTCGATTGCCACGACCAACGAGATCTGGGAACAGCTGGCAGAGTGGATTCGCCCGGGGGCGACGGAGCGGGAAATCGCCGGTTTCATGCATGAGCAGGTGAATCGACGCGGGCTTGAAACTGCCTGGGACTGGAACTACTGCCCGGGCGTCACCGCTGGACCAAACTCACCAATCGGTCACGCCGGGCCGGCCGACGTGACGCTTCAGCGCAGCCAGTTACTCTCACTCGATTTCGGCGTGCGACAGGACGAGTACTGCTCCGATATGCAACGGACGTTCTACATGCTTGGCGACGGTGAGACGGCGGCACCGGAGCCGGTTGAGCGCGGCTTCCGCATCATTTCGGGCATCATTCGCTCCGCGGCCGAGGCGCTGAAACCCGGTATCGCGGGTTGGGAAGTCGATCAGGTCTGTCGCGAAGCGTTTGCTCGCGAAGGGATCGACGAATGGGGCTTCGCGCTCGGTCATCAAATGGGCCGTTCTGTTCACGACGGCGGCACTTTGCTCGGACCGCGCTGGGAGCGCTACGGCCAACAGGCGTACGGAATCGTTGAAGAGCATGAGGTCTATACGCTGGAGATCGGCATGACGGTGCCGGGCTTCGGCTGGCTGGCGCTCGAAGACGATGTAGTCGTCACCGCAATCGGCTGAGAGTTCCTGTGCGAGCCACAGACAAAACCGATCCTGATCGGCTAAGCGGGTGTCGGATGAGGAATGTCGAGCATGAGCGCAACGCAACCCGACGATTGGTTCGAGATCCGAACCTTTGATGATGGTGTCATCGGCATCGGCGAACCGGGCCATGACGAAGATGTCAAGTCATACCTCGTCATCGGCCGAGACCAGGCGTTGCTGATCGATAGCGGCATGGGTGTCGGCAATATCAAGCGAGTCGTGGCGGTCCTGACTGACAAACCCGTGCTGCTCGTCAACAGCCATAGCCACTGGGACCATATCGGTGATAGCTGGCGGTTTGACCGCGTTTGGGTCCACGAGGCGGAAGCCGAGGATTTGCGCGCCGGCGTCGGGAATGAGCGCATGCAACGCGCGCTGGCCCCGGAGCGACTGACTCGTCCGTTGCCGGCGAATATCGACCCCCAAACGTTTGCAATTCCCGGTGTCGAGCCGGAGCGGACGTTGCGCGGCGGCGAGCGGATCGATCTGGGTGATCGCACGTTTGTGGTCGTGCCAACGCCCGGCCATTCGCCGGGCGGGATTACGCTCGTCGACGAAGCAAACGGCGTCGCGCTGGTGGCCGACGCGGTCTACGCGGGCGCACTCTACGCCCATATTCCGGGACACAGCGACCCCGTCGTGTATCGCGAGACATTGCGACGACTGGCGGAATTGGCGCCGTCGCTGAAGACGATTTACCCGAGCCACAACGACTACCCACTACCCGCGTCGTTCTTGAAAACCGTGCATGACGGATACGAAGCGATCTGGTCTGGGCGCGCACCCGACACCGTCGAAGATGGCGTCGAGCGCTTCGTCTTCGATGGCTTCTCGGTATTGATCCCCGTGGGCTGGCGTGGTTAGCCAGCGACCGGCGCGGCGCGCGTTTCTTCCTGCCTTCCCGCATACGCGAGCGGTGCACTTGCCTCGCTGGCTGGTGCTCGTGCTTGCCGCGGCGATCGCCGCCGGCGGCGGCTATGAACTCGGGCAGATGTCGACGCAACGCGGCGTTCTGCCGCTCATGGCGCTGCTTGTCGGTGCGGCCGGGGTAGTCGTCATGCTCGGCGACGTGCGTGCCGCCCTCTGGTCGACGATCGGCGTCATCGCGCTCCTACCATTCGCGGTGGTGCCAATTCACCTCGGTCTGACGTTGACGCTGCTCGAAGTCGCCTCGATTGCGACGATCGGCACCTGGTTCGTCACGCTCATGCTCCACCGCGATCAGCGATTGGCAACCGGCGCTCCGGCGCTCTTGATCGGGCTTTTGCTGGCCGAGACCGCGTTCGCCTTTCTCATCGGCGTCACCAACGGCTACAGCATGACGACCTTTCACGACTACGGGAAATTTCTGTTGGCGGTGCTCCTCGTATTCGTCGTCTGGAACGTCGCCTCGGATCTGACGGAGGCGCGTCGTCTGATGAATGCCTTGCTGCTGGCAGGCGGGGCAGCGGCGTTTCTCGGATTGGTGCTCTACGCCGGCGGTGCCAGCTTGACCTTCAAGGTGCTCGCACGGTTGATCCCATACGGCTACCCTTCGTCGGCGATTGTGCGCTACATCGAAGACAATCCCGCCAAGGCGATGCGTCTCACCTCGACGTCGGTCGATCCCAATTCGTTTGGTGGGTTGCTAGCGGTAATGACCGTGCTCGCCTGTGCCATGGCGATTGGTCGGCATCGAGCGATATCGCGCTGGGTGAGCGTTCCCGTTCTCGGGCTCTGCGGAAGCGCCGCACTCCTCACGTTCTCGCGCGGTGCCTGGGTCGGCATCGCGGCCGGAATTGCCGTGCTGGCGCTGCTGCGCTTTCGCTGGCTAATCGTTCCGGGTGCGCTCGCAGCGCTGGCGATGGCGGCCTTTGGTCTGGGGGCCGAGTTCGTGCATCGGTTCTGGCTCGGCATCACCTTGCAAGACCCGGCGACGAAGTTGCGCTTGCGGGAATACGAGAACGCGCTGGCGATTATTCGCGACCATCCATTTTTCGGCGTCGGCTTTGGCAATGCGCCATCGATCAACCAGCAGACTGGTGTGTCGAGCATCTATCTCTCCATTGGAGAGCGCGTCGGGCTGATCGGATTGGCGATTTTCTTGATCACCATGCTCGTCATCGGCCTCACCGGGCTTCGTGCCTGGCGCCGGCGAGTCGAGACGCCCGAAGGCGAGATGCTCCTCGGGCTGCTGGCAGCTTTGAGCAGCGCGTTAACAGTTGGCGTCTTCGATCACTACTATTTCAACATCACTTTTCCGCATATGGCCGCCCTCTTCTGGATCATCTGTGGCATGATCCTGGCACTGGCCGCGCCCGGACGGACGCGTCGTTCGCGCGCCTCGACCGATGGAGTTCTTCGTGCTCGCCAAGATCGTGATCTACCTGGTCGTGAACGCGGTAACGCTCGTCGTCCTGGCGAACGTGCTTCCGGCTCAGGTTTCCTATAATGACGATCGGACGGTGGCGATCTTCGCTATCGTCCTGACAATCCTCAATCTGCTGGTGCGACCGGTCTTGCAGTTGATAACGTTACCGTTGACGTGTCTGACACTCGGACTCTTTGCACTGGTTGTAAACGCGTTTTTGTTCTATGTTGTGGCGAGGTTCGTAACCGGAATCTCGATGAGCTATTGGGGGGCGCTGGCCGGGGCGATCCTGGCTGGTGTGTTGAACGGTGCGCTGAGCCGCGCGGTTCGGGATCGACGGTAACAGGAGAGGAGCAACTGATGGCACGTGTGCATCCGCTGGGTGTATTCGCACCGGTGGCGACGACGTTCGGGGCAGACGGCGAGCTTGATCTGGCGCGTTACGCATCGAATTTGAGTTGGTATGCCGAGTCGGCGCTCGATGGCGTCGCGATCATGGGTTCCAACGGCGAGTACGTCAGCCTGACGACCGATGAGAAGCTGAAGCTGATCGAGACGGGCGTCAAGGCGATCGATGGCCGCAAGAAGGTGATCGCCGGTACCGGGACCGAATCGACCAGCGGCTCGATCGACCTGACGCGCAAGGCGGCGGAACTTGGCGCCGATTTCGCGCTGGTCGTCACGCCCTATTACTACAAGCCGCGCTACGATAATGCCGCCTACGTCAAGCATTACCATGCGATCGCCGACGCATCGCCGATCCCAGTAATGGTCTACGTCATGGCCGCGTATACCGGCGTCGACCTGCCGGTGGACACGGTCGTCGAGATTGCCCAGCATCCGAATATCGTCGGCATCAAGGATAGCGGCGGCAATGCGCCGAAGGTCGGTGAGTTGGTCGCCCGCACGCCCGACGACTTTTCGGTCTTTGCCGGTTCGGCGAACTTCCTGTACGCCGCGCTCTGCCTCGGCGGCAAGGGCGGCATCTTGGCATTGGGGAACGTCGCGCCAAGCGAGTGCCAGCAGATTGTTCAGCTCTTCCAGCAGGGCGATCATGCTACCGCACTGGCGTTGCAGCAGCGGTTGCTCGCCCCGAACGCGGCCGTGACCACGCGCTTTGGTATCGCCGGTTTGAAGGCCGCCATGGATATGATCGGTCTGTACGGCGGCGATCCGCGCCCACCGCTCCTGCCCGCGACGGACGCGGAGCGTGCGCAGGTGAAGGCGATCATGGAGCAAGCAGGCATTCTTGATCCTGCCCGCGTCGCCTGAGACCTTTGAGCTACCGCTGACGCTGGCAGTCCTCTCGGATACGCATTTCGGTGCGACTCGTTTGCGGTTGCCCGGTGAAGTACTCGATGTACTTCATCGGGCCGACCTGATCTTGCATGCCGGCGACTTTTGTAGTGTCGAGGCGTTCGAAATGCTGAGCGCGATCGGCCCATTCCGCGCGGTGCTCGGTAACAACGATATCGACGCGTTGGAGACGCGGTTGCCGTTGCGACGCGAGTTTCAATTCGGCCCATTCCGAGCGGGCATGATCCACGGTCACGGTTTCGGCCGTCTGACGGCACGCGAGGCGGCCGAACGACTCTTCGCAGGCGAATACGACCTCGGCATCTTTGGCCACAGCCATCGTCCCTTCAATGAGACGCTCGACGGGACGATCATTTTCAACCCCGGCTCACCGACGAATCGACGCTGGGAACCGCGACACTCATATGGCGTCATTCGTATTGAGGACGAAATCCGCGCCGAATTGCGTTATCTTCCGTAGACTCCTGATTGCAAGGCCCTTCACGGGTTTGATGGGGCGCGCTAGGATAGCAGGAGGCGGCACAGCGGCGTGCCAATGGTGAGGCATTCAGTGTTGAACAGAATTGTGCGCGTCTGATGAGTCTTCGACTCAAGTGTTTGGGTTGAAGCGAGCCGACTCGGCTGGCGTCCCCAAGAAGGAGTGTAATCATGGCCGCGACTGATCTGCGAATTCCGGGTCCGACTCCATTGCCGCCCGAAGTGTTGCAGGCGATGCAGACGGAGATGACACCGCCACGCAATGCGGAATTTCGCGAGGTATTTTCCGAGTTGCTGGCGCAGATGCGTCGCTTCCACGGAACGTCGGACGCCGTAGTTGTCCTGCCGGGAAGTGGTTCGTCAGGATTCGAATTCACGCTCGTCAACACGCTGTCGCCGGGCGACAAGGTGCTGGCGGTCAGCTGTGGGAGCTTCGGAGAGCGCTATGCCACCGTCGCCGAGATGCTCGGTCTGGATGTGGCGCGCGTCGAGTTGGAGTGGGGCAGCGCGGTCACGACCGATGTTCTGGCGAAAGCGCTCGACGACAACCCTGGCGTGAAGGCAGTTCTTTACACCTACAGCGAGACATCTACCGGCGTTGCGAATCCGGTGCACGAAATTGGAGCGCTGGTCCACGATCATGGTGCCCTCTTGCTGGTCGATGCGGTGAGCGCGGCCGGCGGCATCCCGATCGAGATGGACAAGTGGGGCATCGACATGATTTTCAGCGGATCACAGAAGGCCTGGATGTGCCCTCCCGGCCTGGTGATCATCGGGGTCGGCCAGCGTGCTTTTGAGGCGTATGAGCAGGCGAAGTTCCCGCGTTTCTTCTGGGATCTGAAGATCGCCGCCGATCGGGCCAAAGAAGGGACGACGCCGACGACGCCGCCGATGACGATGCTCTACGCATTGAAGGCGGCCGCCGACCTGGTTGACGCTGAAGGCCTGAACAACGTCTACGATCGGCATGCACGGCTTGGCTCGTTCGTCCGGCGTGGCGTCGCGGAGCTCGGTTATCGCATCATCGCCAACGAGGAGTACGTGTCCGATACCGTCACGGCGATCTATCCGCCGGAGGGCGTCGATGCGACAGACGTGCTCAATCGGATGAAGGCGGACCACGGAATCGATCTCGGCGGAGGGCTCGGCAAACTCCAGGGCAAGGCGCTTCGAATCGGCCATATGGGCTATACGCATCAGCCTGAGCTGGAACGTACGCTGACGGCATTGTCGGAGGTCACGAATCAGCTGCGCGGCTGATTTCTCGCCGAGCTTAAGCGGGCGCGCGTTGGCTTGCCAGCCCGTCTGGCAACGTACTATACTTTGGACCAACGTCGCGCCCGGGGTTCAGAGACGAAGCGTAGCGCGGTTTCAGGGACCGGGTCGGCGAATCTGCGACACAAGGAAGGTGTATGAATCGAACGGATGTAGACGTGAGCACTGAAGAGACAACCTCGTCGACGCCGGTGGCGGAGGATGAGCTTGCTCCGATGTCGCTCATGGAAGAGTTGCTCAACGATCCCAGCCATGACTACCGAGTCCTGAACTACGGTGACGTCATGGAAGGGCAGATCATGCATGTCGATCGCGATGAACTGCTGATCGACATCGGTTCCAAATCGGAAGGGATCATCCCCGCGCGCGAATTTTCTTCGCTTTCCGATGAAGACCGCAAACGACTGTCCGTGGGCGATAGTGTCCTTGTGTTCGTGGTCCAACCGGAGAATCAAGAAGGTCAGGCAGTCCTCTCGATTGACCGCGCCCTCGCCGAGAAGAGTTGGCGACGGCTGCAGGAGATCTTCGAGGCCGGCGACATGATCGACGCCGAGGTGACCAATTACAACAAGGGCGGTTTGCTGGTCAATCTCGACGGCGTACGCGGCTTTGTGCCGGCGTCACAGGTCACCGAGATTCGTGGCGGCGACGACGGCAGCAAGCAGGCGGATATGGCGCGCTTGATCGGGACAAAGCTCCCGCTCAAGATTATCGAGATCAATCGCCATCGCAATCGCCTGATCCTCTCCGAGCGCCAGGCCGTGCAAGAGAAGCGCGACGTCATGAAGGAGCGCCTGATCGAGGAGCTTCACGAGGGCGAAACGCGACGGGGCCGTGTCACGAGCATTACCGACTTCGGCGCCTTCGTTGACATCGGCGGAGCGGATGGCCTCGTGCACCTCTCGGAGCTGTCCTGGAGCCGCGTCAAGCACCCGAGCGAGGTGCTGCATGTCGGCGATGAGATCGATGTTTACGTTCTGGGCATCAACGCCCAGGAGAAGAAGATCGCGCTCAGCATCAAGCGCACGCAGCCGGAGCCATGGAGCCGCGTCGCGACGATTTACGAAGTCGGTCAGTTGGTGCGGGGCACCGTGACCCAGCTGGCGAACTTCGGAGCGTTCGCGCGGATCGAAGATGGTATCGAGGGTCTGATCCATGTTTCCGAACTGTCGGAGCAGCGGATCGGTCATCCGAGGCAGGTTGTATCTGAGGGCCAGGATCTGATTCTGCGCATTATCAGGATCGATCCAGCGCGAAGGCGCATGGGGCTCAGCCTGCGGCGGGCTCTTGAGGCATCGGACGAAGAAGTGGCTACGGCGCTCGGCGACGACGCAGTTGAGTTGAAGCATGAGTTGCTGGCCCGAGAGATCGAGCCGGACGAAAACGAACAGCCGGAACACGAGCCTGATACTGGTGGGGACGAGCAGTCGGCGGTGGCCGCGAGCGCGGAAACCACCGAAGCGGCTCCCGAGAGCTCGACCGACGAGTCAACGTCCACGACGGAGACAACGGCCGAAGCCGACGACGGAGCAGCCGTTACT
>CALAGB010000359.1 GCA_937891245.1 uncultured Thermomicrobiales bacterium
TCTGCGCCTGATACGTCTGTAGCTGCGCGTAGGCGCTCCAGATCGTCGCGTTCTCAGCGGTCGGGCTCGTCAACTCGATCACCGCCAGCGGCAGGCCATTGACGAAGAGCACCACATGCGGCCGCCGCTGATGCTGCACCTCCGCGACCGTAAACTGATTGACCGCCAGCCAGTCGTTCCGCTCCGGCGCCTCGAAATCGATCACCTTCACCAGCGACCCGGCGATCGAGCCATCCGGCCGGCGATACTCGACCGGCACCCCCTCGACCAGCAGTCGCTGCATCGCCCGGTTTCGCTCGGTCAACGACGGCCCCACCGCGCCGAGCAGCCTCCGAAACGCCTCCTCCACCGCCTCCCCCGGCAACCCCGCATTCAACCTCCCCAATGCCGCCCGCAGCCGTGCCGCGAGGATCACATCGCGGAAGTTCGGATCAGTGCGTTCGGCGCTCGGTTGGTCGTAGGCGATATCCGGCCCATGCAGGATCGAATAGCCGAGCGATTCGATCCAGGCGAGGGCGGCTTGTTCGACGGTGGATTCGGAGAAGGGGATTGTCATAGGTACCGGTATTGCCTTTGCACCTGTTTGCTGCCCGAGAAGGAAATGAGGTCAAAGTGTACTGATATCAGCATATTACGGCAATCATCAGATCTCCACGATGGCGTTAGCTGGTAGGGGCAACCCCCCGTGGTTGCCCTCGTTGCCCTATGGACGAACTCGACGCTGGGCGAACCGGGCAGGCACGGGGGCCTGCCCCTACCGGGATGGGCGAGGTTGTTGGATCTTGTTCGGGTTTTCGTCGTCGTCAGCCCAGCGCGCCGGATTGCCTTCGATGTAGCGCCGGAACCTATCCAGGCCGGCCTCGTCGCGCACCACATGTTCGTAGTAATTCCGTTGCCAAAATCGACCTCGATATGGCGCCCATCCTGCTTGTTTCACCCCGTCTGTATATCGTTTCGTCGTCAGGGTCTTGAACCGATGCACCACATCCGACAACGACAACGTTGATTCGCCCTCTCGTTCCCCGGTAGGGGCAACCCCCCGTGGTTGCCCGGTCTCCGCGCCACGATGCTCGGGTAACGAATCGGCGCTTACCCGTACTCCGTCATCGCCCGAACCGGGGCAGGCACGGGGGCCTGCCCCTACCAGGACGATGATGCCGTGGATGTGGTTCGGCATGACGACGAAATAGTCCGTCTCGACGCCCGGATAGAATGCCGGCAATTCATCCCAAACGGTTTGCACCATGCGTCCTGCGTCGTTTAACACCATCTCGGAATCGATGATCTCGCCGAATAGACAGGCGCGGTCGTGCGCGCAGATCGTGACGAAATAGGCACCGGCCGCCGCGTAGTCATAGCCCTTGAGTCGAATTGATCGGCGGTGATGTCGCTCCGGATCGTACGTCACACAACGGCCTCCGTAGCGATTCGCTTGGCATCCCTCACCCGCATCTCACCCGAAATCATCTTCGGCAGCAGCGCGTCGAGGAGTTGCGTGAGCGTGCGCGATTGCACCTTTAGCTTCCACGACGCATCTAACATCGGACCAACTACATGAGTACCAATTTTGACCGACGCTTTAGTCGGAAGGACTACCTTGGCGTCCGTCAGATGGTGCCTTTGGATATGGCCCATCGTTGTGGCCTTCCCTGCGGCGATGAACCGGAAATCGTCAAGGTGATGATGGATCCAGAGATAATAGAGCCACTTCGGGAATTCATCTGAGGTGACTTTGAATAGGTGCTGATTTAGTGCGCCCTCGCCACCTGCCCACAATACGCACTCAAGAGAGCCAGACCACGAGAACAGCACATCTCCGTCGTCGACGATATAGTCGGGATCGAGATCGGCACCAGCGGCGTCAGCGCCCTCAGCATTTCCAGCGCGCAGTTGTGCGATCTTTATGACCGGAAGCGATTTGCCTCCTTGCGGTGGGTACTTTTGCAGGGCAAGACCATTCGTGAATTTTGCGATCTCATCGAGGCTGCGTACTTCCCACCCGCTCGGTATCTTCCCCAATTCCGAATCCTCGAACGAATCGGGAAACAGGTCGGCGATGTGCGCTGGCAGGCCGGTGTCGCGGCCCTCGGCTTTGGCGCGGACGGGATCGAAGTCGACGAACCACGACTTGAAGAGCGCTCGTGCGATCGCTTCCAGCGTCTCGTTCATCCGCCGGTTCAGTTCGATCTTGTCGTCGAGTGTGCCGAGGATGTGGGCGATGCAGCGTTGTTCATTAATTGGAGGGATCGGCAGCTCGGCCTGCCTGAGTGTGGCGAGAGGTGTTTGTATTTGTGGCACCCCAACCTGCGACACGCGACTGAACAGATAATGTTGGCCGTCCGCCGATGAAAGCCAGTAGTATAGGTACTGTGGAAGCAAGACTTCAGTGTTGCAGCGGACTCGCAACATGCTATTCCCCATGATGTAGCGAGAGTACTTTCGATTGTTTGGCATCAGCCCGATCTGTCCAAGTGTGCCCTTGTGGCAGAGTAGAACATCGCCAGGGAAAGACTCAAACTTGCTCAGCCGGTCTGCTGTTTCTTCGTCGATGAATACGAAGTCATCGTCGTGAAAGCGGCCGTTGTTGACATTGACGCCTCGAAGAACGGGAACACCTGAATCCACGTATTCATCGGCCATAAGCGCTTTCCCGAACGGACCAATCTGTGTCGAATACGGCTCGGAGGAAGCGCACTCTTCGATCGTCATGATCGGCCACTTACTCCCCATACCCAAGCTCCCTCAGTTTCGCCGAGATCGCCGCATCCAGCTTGGCGGCCTCGGCCTGCTGCTCGCGGAGGGTGGCGGTGAGGCGCTTCATCTTGGCGTCGAAGGGCTCGCCGTCGTCTTCGATGGGGGCGGCGCCGACGTAGCGTCCGGGGGTGAGGACGTGGTTGTGCTTGCGGATGTCGTCGAGCGTGGCGGCTTTGCAGAAGCCGGGTTCGTCGGCGTAGTTGCTGGCGCCGGGGTCGCCGCGCCAGGCGTGGTAGGTGCCGGCGATGCGGGCGACGTCGTCGTCGGAGAGATCGCGATGCACGCGGTCGATCAGCGTGCCGAGCTTGCGGGCGTCGATGAAGAGCGTTTCGTGGCGCCGGTCGCGGAAGCGGCCGTTCTCCTTATCGCGCGCCAGGAACCAGAGGCAGACCGGAATCTGCGTCGAATAGA
>CALAGB010000360.1 GCA_937891245.1 uncultured Thermomicrobiales bacterium
CGCGGTCCCCGCGAGATGCGCCGGGACGAGTTAAGTACGTAGCAACCATCGAAATCGGTTTCGCGGTAAGAGGGAAAACCGATCAATTCGGTTGCATACGGTCCTCGGACGCGTCGGGGGTGGTGACGACAAGGCGAAGAGATGGCACCATACCCACGAAGCAGGCACAACGGAGGCAGCGGGGATGGAGGCATGGCATGCCACGCCAGAAGTCGGGCAAGATCACGATCTATCAACTGAAAGCGACGGTCGAACTGAGCAACCCGCCAAGCTGGCAGAGATCCCCCGCCAGCCGGGCGGGCTGAAGGCGGCCGCCGAACAGGAGCCAACCACCGATTGGGATATTTACGAGGAATGGCTCTCCGAAAGCTTCGACCCGGATATCTTCAAACGCGACTCGATTAATGCCGCCCTTGACCGAATCTGGGGGGAATAGAGGGAACTCCGGGCGACCCGGCCAGGGCAAAACGTGCACTTGACCAACAAGTCAATAGGTGCTATTGTATGGATAAGCAGACGACTAGTTTTCATGAGATGATGCCCGCAAGAGAGCTGCGCTGGCTGGTTGTGCGTATGCGTATCAGCGCAGATCGGTCAAACAGCTAGGGAATCGTATGCCGTCAGAGTCGAGACGTAGCGGCCAGCGTCATACCGTCCCGCTCTGGCTTCGAGTCGAAAGCGTCTTACGCCATAAGATCGCGACCGGAGAGTATCGCGCCGGCGAGTGCTTACAGGGGGAGCTCAAGCTGGCGGCGATGTTCAATGTGAGCCGCGTGACCGTTCGAGAGGCGCTTCGCAGTCTGGCACAGGATGGCTTCGTGCAACGAATCCAGGGGAAAGGCACATTTGTCACTGCCGGTCCGCATACCCGGATCGAGCATGCCGTGCTGACGTCGTTTGTCGGCAATGCCTCTTTCAACGAGGCGTTTCCGGGCAGCGGGCCGGCGCCGAACTACCGTTCGCCCCGTTGCCGTCATGTCCAAATCGATACCGTCACGCCGCCGGTTGAGATCCAGGAACTTCTGGAGACGGCGCCTCCGACCCTCCTACGGCTCCGGCGCGTGCTCGTCGATGACTACGGCCCGTTCGCGTATGTCCTCGACTATATGTCCCACGAGATCGGCAAATCGTTGCGGGTCGAGGATCTCTCTGTTGGCTGGCTGACCCAGTTGCTTAACCGCCGCCTCAACCAAACGATCGCTGAGGCCGCCCAGACGATCGAAACCCGTCTGGCCGACGCCGAGCTCGCCGAATATCTGGAAATCCAGATCGGCGCTCCCCTTTTGCATGCGAGCCGCGTCTACCGCGATATCTCCGGCCGGCCGATCTATGTCGCCAAAGTTTGGAACCGCGCCGATCGCTTTCGCTATACCGCAACCTACTATTTCTCGAACGTGGAGGGCCGCTCGCGCGGCAACGGAACATCGGTCTAACCGGTTTCCGGCCCTCGCGGCGTTTCTCGGTGAGACGCAAGCGAACGGAGGAGCCTATTCCAACGCAGAGAAACCGCAGTTGACGTGAGCGAATAGGGTATGGTTCGCGAACCGGTTCGAATGGAGGAGATCGTTATGGGGGTAGTCGGGCGCCAGAAACAGCCGCAGTCGATCGGTGAAGATCGATCACCCGGATTGTCGCGACGCGATCTACTGCAGCGCGGGGCGCTGCTCGGAGCCGGAGTGCTCGCCGCACCATTACTGGCGGCCTGCGGCGGCGGTTCCACGGTGGGGCTAACTGCAACGTCCGCGAGTGCCAGCACTCAACCAGCCGCGACGAGTGGGAGTGGGAGTGGGAGCACCAGCGGCACCGGTGGCACCTCCGCGACACCGGAGACGTCCGCCAGCGCCTCTCCGAGCGCGGAACAGACCTCGGGTCAGCCGAAAAAGGGCGGCACGCTCAAGTGGTATCTGCCGGACGATCCGCCGGATCTCGACCCGCAGATGCAGACCACCAGCTCACTTCAGTGGGTGCTCGGCATGTGCTACAACGGACTGCTCCGCTATAACGTCGGCCCAGGAAACGGTCCGGAGAGCGAGGCAGCCGCGACACCGGTGCCCGATCTGGCACTCAAGTATGAGAACGTCGACGAACTGACCTACGTCTTCCACCTACGCCAGGGCGTCAAGTTTCACGACGGCACCGATCTCACCGCCGAGGATGTCGCGTTCAGCCTCAATCGCATCCGCACTGATAGCCCCGAATTCCAGCGCGCCTATGCCTTCGCCCCGGTCGATTCGGTCGAGGCGACGACGCCCGATTCGGTGACGATCAAGCTGAAAGAGCCGTATGCGGCGCTGATCAACGAGATCGCAGCCGCCTACACTCGCATCGCCCCGAAACATGTCATCGACGAAAAGGGCGATATGAAGCAGGTGATCGTCGGCACCGGTCCCTTCAAGTTGAAGAGCTACCAGCGCGGCCAACAGATGGTGCTTGAGCGAAACGACGACTATTTCGAGCCGGACATCCCCTATTTGGACAGCATCGAGATCGCGATTATGCCGGACAATTCGTCGCAACTCGCTGCATTCAATTCACATGCAATAGATATTTACCAACCGGCAAACTCTTCCCAGCTCGACACGATGAAGAAGGTCAACCCCGACATCGTCGTGACCGAATACGCGCCGATGGGACTGAACGGCATTGGCTGCAACACCCAGGTCAAGCCGTTCGATGATGTGCGCGTACGCCAGGCGCTCTGGTACGCCATTGACCAGCAGAAGATCATCGACATCGTCTACGCCGGGCATGGCTCGAAGCAGCGCGCCGTGCCGGCCACCTACGCCGGTTGGGTCGTGCCGTACGATCAGCTGCCGATGAGCGACGCGCCAAATATCGACAAGGCGAAGGCGCTGCTCAAGGAAGCGGGCTACGAGAACGGCTTCAAGGTCAAGTGCAAGTCGGTCTATCGCTACTCGCAAAAAGAGGCCACTGTTGCCGCCCAGCTCTTCAAGGCGATCGGGGTCGACATGGAGATCGTCGACATGGAATACGGCGCCTTCCTGACCGCGCGCAACAACGGCGATTTCGATCTGATCGCCTTCGCGCTGGCCCCCTTCGGCGACATCTCCGACTTCACGGCGGCGCTCTACGGCACCCAGGCGAGCCGCAACTACGGGCACTGGGGCGATGCCGACCTCGATGCGCTCCTCGAGAAGGGTGATAAAGAGCTGGATGTCGACAAGCGAAAGGCGATCTACGCCGACATTCAGAAGATGCTGGCCGAGAAGTGCTGGGTGATCGATTTCCCCGAGGATAAGCTGTTCGATGCCGTGCACCCGTACGTCAAGGGCTTCGTCTCGGCGCAGAATCCCGAGCGCGGCCTCGGCTTCTGGCATGTCTGGCTCGACAAGTAACCGGCGTAGATAGGTAGTTAAGGGGAAGCGGACGCGATGAGAACCTACGTGCTGCGGCGCATCACCCTGATCATTCCGACGATCTTCCTGGTCAGCATCGTCGTCTTCGCGCTGATCCGGGCCATTCCCGGAGATGTCGTGACGCTCATGCTGCAGGATTCGAAAGATCCGCAGCAGGCCGAGCAGTTGCGCCAGCAACTCGGTCTGGACAAGCCGGTCGTCGTGCAATACGGCATCTGGCTCGGTCATGCGTTACAGGGTGATCTCGGCACCTCGCTCTGGACGAAGAACTCGGTCGTGGGCGAGATCAGCCGGGCGCTGCCGGTGACGTTGGAACTGGCGATCATCTCGATGCTGATCGCGAGCCTGCTGGCGATCCCGTTCGGGCTCATCTCAGCGCTCATGCAAAACCGCTTCCCTGATTATCTGGTGCGCATCATCAGCATCACCGGCCTCTCGATTCCCAACTTCTGGCTCGGCACGTTGCTGATCATGCTGCCGGCCATCTGGTTCCGGTGGAGCCCACCGACGACCTATGTATCGATCTTTGCCGACCCGGTACAAAACCTGAAGCAGTTCATGCTCCCTTCGCTGGCGCTTGGTTACGGCTTCTCGGCGATCACGATGCGACTGATGCGCTCGGAGACGCTGGAGGTGATGCGCCAGGACTACATTCGGACGGCACAGGCAAAGGGGTTGGCGAGCCGGGCGCTGGTGATCCGCCACATCCTGCGCAACGCGCTCATCCCGGTGATCACGGTCATGGGCGCGCAGGCCCGGCTCTTCCTGGGCGGGGCGGTACTCATCGAACAGATCTTCCTGCTCCCCGGTCTCGGACGCCTGACGCTCTGGGCGATTCAGGTGCGGGATTACCCGCAGTTGCAGGCGAACATCCTCATCATCGTCATCATCACCCTGCTCCTCAACCTGCTCACCGATCTCTCGTACGGCTGGCTCGACCCGCGCGTGCGGCTGGCCTGATCCGTTATGCATGAGGATGTCGCGATGAATGATTCAACGGTTTTGAGCCAGTCCGCCCTTACCCTCGGCGGCTCCGCGTTACAGCGGTCGAGGCCGGGGTTCTGGCGGCGCGCCGGCACGCTCGCGCGGCAGCAGCCGCTCGGCGTGATCGGCCTGCTACTCGTCCTGATCGTCATCGTGCTGGCACTCTTCGCCGGGGTCATCGCGCACTACGGCCCGGAGGAGTTGAGCGGCATTCCGCTGACCGGACCGAGCAGCTCCTACTGGTTCGGCACCGACGACTTCGGACGCGATGTCTTCAGCCGGGTGATCTACGGCGGACGCATTTCGCTCCTGGTCGGCTTCCTTTCGGCGCTTGCCGGCGGCGCGACCGGAACCGTCATCGGGCTGATTTCGGCGTATGAAGGCGGCTGGCTCGACCTGATCTTGCAACGCCTTGTCGATGCGCTCATGGCCTTCCCCTCGTTCATCCTGGCTCTGGCGGTCGTCGCCGGGCTGGGCACGAGCGAGCGGAACGTCATCATCGCCATCTCGATCACGATGATCCCGATCAACGCGCGCATCGCCCGCGGCTCGACACTGGCGTTGCGCAACGCGCAGTTCGTCGATGCGGCGCAGACGATCGGGTCGAGTGGCCGGCGCATCATGTTCCGCCACATCCTGCCGAACATTCTCGGCCCGCTGACGGTCGTGATCACCGCCTCGTTCGGCTGGGCGGTCGTCTCGGAAGCAGCGCTCTCGTTCATCGGCCTCGGCACGCCGCCACCGGCGCCGTCCTGGGGCAACATGATGTCCGGCAGCTCACGCACATACATCAGTACGGCGCCCTGGATGGCGCTCTTCCCTGGCATCGCGCTCAGCATGCTCGTCTTCGGTGTCAACATGCTCGGCGACTCCCTGCGCGACATCCTCGACCCGCGCTTGCGGATGCGCTAGGGAGAAGAGCATTAGGGGAACGTTGTTTTCGTACCGATAGACGCGCACACGCCCGACGCTCGCCCTGGGATAAATCCGCAGGGCTCCATAGACGAAGTCCACTAAAGGGACTGAGTATGCGTACGT
>CALAGB010000361.1 GCA_937891245.1 uncultured Thermomicrobiales bacterium
ACGCGCTTCGAGACTTTGCAGATCATCGTATAGGCGGGGTCAAAGACGTTGCCGACGTCGTATTCGACCGCCTGCCCGAGCAACGAACTGGCGCCTTCGATATCGAAGCCGTAGTCGCTGCAGAGCCAACGGATCATCTCGGTCGTAGCGTGTTGCAGCGCCTGATCGAGCGGACGTGCATTGCCGGCAGTGAAGATATAGTCGCTCGTCTCGCCGCGCGGCCAGCCGATCATCTTCCCCTTCTGCAGGTCGACGCTGAACTGCACCTCGCAGGAGATCTCGACGCCGGTGCCGACGATCTCACCGTCGCCCTGCGTCGCATGTCCATCGCCGAGATGGAAGAGCGCGCCCGGCGCGAAGACCGGGAAATAGACGGTCGTACCGGGGGCGAAGGCGCGGTAGTCCATATTTCCGCCATGCTCGGCCGAGGTCGCGGTCGAAATCGCCTGACCGCCGATCGGTCCGACGCCGAAGCAGCCGAGCATCGGCGCCAGCGGCAGTTGGACCTTCGCCAGCGGTCCGCTGACATCTTGCGTGGATACGAGCCCCCGTTCGAGATCGACCGACCAGTAGACGCGACGACGCGGCGGCAACTCGCGCACGAATTCGGGATCAACCACGTTCGCCGAGACGACGTTGGTGGCGTAGCCACGCGGCCGGTTCGGCGTGATACGTTCGATCTTCACCACCAGCGTATCGCCCGGCTCCGCTCCTTCTATAAAGAAGGGTCCGGTTTGCGGATTTCCGCCCGGCGTCACCTGCGCCTCGTTCGCGTCCTGCCCGCCGGCATCGACCGTCGTCGTCACCACCGTATCGCCGGGTGCGATTCGCAGCACCGGCTCATGCCAGCCGATCGTCGTATGATAGTGCTCGGGCTGAAAATGATGTGTGGCCACCAGTCTCCTCCTCTGTACTCGCTGCGTAAACGGTACGTATCCCCAAATACCAACCTGGGCACCAAAACAACCGAAGTACACGGATGATTCCGGGCGCGGCCGGAGTATGAATCAGGAGCGCCGGTCGCGTCGAGGGCCGGGCATCAGGCGCGCGCGGCGGCGATGAACGGTGAGATACGCGAATTCGCCGTCGTCCTGGCTGCGGATGGAGCGCTCGGTGTTCTTTGGAATAAGGAGGGCGTTCCCGGCCACAAGCGGCACCTCTTCGTCGCCGATCCGCACGATGCCGGCGCCGGAGAGTGCGACGAGGACGACATCGACCTCACGGTTGACGTGCGCGCCGACGCCGCCACCATCCGCGAATCGCACCAGGTTAAGATCGAGATCTTCCGTCTCGCGTCCGAGGATCGCTCCGCTCCCGCCCGCGCCGATCGTCGCGGTCAGATCGAGCAGTTCAAATGCCGGCTGCTTCTCCGTCGTCATCGCTCGCTCATGTCCCATCTTCGTCATCGCCCGCTTCGCTGTTTCGCTGACGGCGAAGCCACTCCTGCGTCACGACGACACGCAACGTCACCGGCCGCGCGAGCAGGCCGGCAAGTGTTCGGGCGACCTCATCCAGCAAATGGCTGCCAAGCCGCTGTCGCGCGAAGGCGCTCGGCGCGCCAAGTACCAGCGTACCATCTTCATCGGTACCGATCAGCGCTGCCGGACGGAGCCAGGTCTGCCAGGTCGCGGAGCTCACACGTCCGGCCAGCACCTCCAGGGCGCTGCGCCAGATCTGCTGATTCGTCAGACCATCAGCCAGCATGAAATTCGGCACCGGCAACGGTCGCTGCGGCTGGACGGCCGGTTCCTGAGAGGCCTCCGTGGCCCGCACCGGCACAATGGTGGCGGGCTCCGTTGGGGGAGGTCCGTCGGGCGTCGAAAACTCGATGCGCACCGGCCGGCGCATCGCCTCGGCGAGCTTGCGCGAGACCAGCTCGTAATACTCGCCGCTCAATCGCTCGACCGCCTCGCGATTGGCGACGCGCACGCGCACCGTGCCCGCCTTATAGCCTGTAATACCGCTGCCGCTGAAGAAGCGCTCCATCTCGGGCCGTTCGATCACCGTCGAAAGGAGGCGGAGCGTCTGCTCCCAGGTCGCCTGGGAACCATGGCCGGTCGGGAGTGGAAAATCAGCGGGTAGCGAGCGAGCGGTCAGGCTTTCGGGCGTCGGCGCAGTGCCCGGCCGAAGACCGTGACGCGAATCGGATTTCGCCCAGCGGTTGAGGATCTCTTTAATCCGCTTGGGGGCAACGAAGCGCGACCCGCTGCCGACCGCTTCGCGGATCGCCGCGACGACCCAATCAGCCCCCGTTTCACCAGATCGTTGTGCGCTGCTTGCGCATGTGCGTTCAAGCTCTGCCAGGAGGTCGGCTTCGAGGGGAGTGATGGTTCGATCGTTGGCGGCTTCGAAGCAGGCGACCACCGCCAGAGACGGACCGAGCAATGGGCCGGCCCCGGTAGAATCTGGTCGGTCTGATTCAAGAAAAGACGCTGTGGTTGTTGTCGTTGTAGTATGCGACGTTTGGTTATACGTAGTGTTGCCCAGTTCAACACTGTTCGGATTCCCTTCGTTCCTCTGATCAGCAATGGTCGCCCCATTTCCGCCCAACGCGTTGTTGCTCGGTTCAACATCGCCCTCCGAACCACTGTTGCCGGGCGCAACAGTGGTCTCGTTTCCTTTGTTGGTGGCATCAACATTGGTTGCTGGTGCCATGCTGCGTACCGGTACCCCCTCAGTATTTCCGTCGCGTTTCTGTCGCGAAGACTCGGTGATTTCATTGGATGGCTGATTGGTCGGTTTGGACCGTTTGGCGTGTCCGGCTTTGGTGCGGGCTGAGGCACGCGCGTCCTCCTGCTCGGCGCGTTCCGCGAGCGCCTGCCAGGTGTCGTTCTGGCGCAGTTCGGGGAGCATCTGATGCCAGGCGTTGCCGCTATCGATCGGCGAAAAGCGTGGAGAGAAGATGCGGCGGATATAGCGATAGACCGCTCGGTCGCTGGCGGCGAGTTCGACGACGCGCAGCACATCGTCGCTCGTCAGGTGGTAGCCGTCCTGGTGATCGCGCACACGATAAAGGTTGTGCGGCACCCTCCAGCGCCGGCCGCGTTCATCGACACGCGTGACCATCTCCTTGCGGATTTCGATGAGCCCGAGCGCCACGAGGATCTTATTAATGGTGATCAGTTCGGCCCGATCCTCGCCGTAGAAATCGGCCTCCGCTTGCTGCGTCGGGAAGGCGTAGCCGTGGTGCGGCGACTCCTCGCGGCGGTCGGTCCAGACGGTATAGGAGTTGAGCAAGCCAACGCCCTTGAGGCCGACCAGTGGTGCGTACTGGGTGATGATCGTGTTCCAGTGCCAGAACCAGCCACGGCGCCGAGCGTCCTCGACGCTCCGCTCCGTCGCTCGACTCTGTGGCTCAGGCTGGTTCAGGTCGCTCTCCGGCACTGCCGAACCTCCCAGTGGCACCAATCCCGACCCAGCCGCGCCCCAGGTACGCGCAAGCCCAGGCCGCGACGGCCCTTCGTCACCCACTCTAGCATACTCCACGCGATAACTCAATCGATCGGGTGACTCGCTTGGATGACGTTGCACGCATGTGCTTTTTTATTCGCGTGGTAAATCACGTGACGACTGTGGCGGCGGATAATCCCTCGCCTTCCGTTCAATCCCTCCCACGTACGACCTCCCCGGGGACGGAACGGCCACTCCCCTCCGCCAGGGGCTTGAGTTATAGGACCCGATTGTTTCAACCCTGAGCGCTGGACGAGCAACGGGCATCGAACAGTCGGTGCTTGACGAATATCCAACGTCAACGGATTGCCAGTGACCGGGCGCTTGACGCTATCTCTGTCACGTGAGAAACTTGACGTATTGATTCGTGCTTGGCTGTGAGGTGTTGTCGTGGATGACGTGATGCTTCCGTATCGCACCGATTGGCGCTCGTTGGCGACGCTGCTTGACGCGTTAAAAGGGAAGGGCTCCGATCGCAGCACGCTCGAAGCACGGCTCGGTGCCGGGGAGTCGTTTCGCGAGACGTTGAACGCCGCCGAACAGCTCCGCGTCGCGCGGCGCGATGAGGCCGGCGAGGTCCAGTTGACCGAACAGGGACGCCGTCTCGCCTATGCCGCCAATGAGCGCGAGCGCCAGTTTGAACTGGCTGCCGCCATGCTCGGCTATCCGCCGTACGGGATTGCGCTCCAGCGCGCGCTTGACGAGGAATTGCCGATCATCGACGGGCCGTGGGTCGAGCGTGTCTGGCAGGTCGACATGCGTCTCGGCCAGCCGCGCAATCGTGTCGAAGAGGCGCGCACCTTTTTCTTCCGTCTGGCGGATGATGCCGGTCTCGGCACCTACCACCGTGGCGTACGCGGTCAACCGACGCGCCTCGAACTGAGCGCGAACGCCGCCGAGCGGCTCGAGCAACTTTCTCAAGCGACCGGGGACGAGGCGAGCCCACAGGAAGCGACGATCCCACTGACGAAGGCGCATGCGCCTTCGTCAACCGGCGCTTCGGTCGCGCTCAATCTGACGATCGACATGAGCGATTGGGATTTGGAGCGGATCGAGGCGCTGTTACGTCTGGTCGGCATCATCTCCGGCACCGAGCGCGATTAACATGTTGGCGTGTAACTCGGTCAGCCTCGATTCGTTCTGACTGAACGTCAGAACGACAGGCGAGCCCGAGCATGATCGCCTCGTTGATGACTCGTGCCCGCGCACCGAGCCACCCGGCTGCAGCTTCGCCGTCAATCGCTGGTGCATCTTTGATGAAAACTGCTGGTACGCGTACGGATGCAGATTGACAGACCGGGTCGTTGTCACGGTCTCCTTCATCGGGTGACGTTTTCACGGACCAAAGACATCCACCTTGACACCTCTTATCACGGTGATACGATGACGCCTGTTTGGATCTTCTGCATATTCTCCAAGGAGCATCCAACAGGCGACGTCTAAGAGGTTCGTGGCAAGACGAAGATTCCAGGTTCTGCTCAATGGCGTGCCGCTCGTTCGCATGTGCTTCTCTCCAAAGATCATCTCAGCTTTCCAATGAATGGAAGAGAAGAAGACAACGGGCTTCGCGTGCCGAAGGTGGACGGATTGGGGCGTGAGTCATGGGTTCCGGAATCAACAGCATCGATGTGGACGGTGACGGAGCGGAAGATGCTGAACGATTCGATTCGGACGGTTTAGCCGGTATCTCGCGTCGACGATTACTCCGTTACATGGGGGCGGGGATCGCGCTCGGAGTCCTCGATCCGCAGCGAGTCGTGAACTCTGCCTACGCGGCGAGATGGCTGCCAACCGCTCATGGCCGGGTGTGGCGGGCGACTGGAACAGATGTGCCGGATATAACACCGTACGACGATATGTTCCAGACGTTCATGAAGCGGTACGGCGTGCGGGCTGCGTCATTCGCACTGTCGAAGGACGGTGCGCTCTTGTACAGTCGGGGCTATACCTGGGCTGAGTCCTTGTATCCTGCCACCTTGCCTGGCACTCTCTTCCGCCTTGCCAGCGTCTCGAAAGCGTTCACGAATGCCGCCATTTTCGAGCTCTCAAGCGCGGGACGCCTGAATCTGGCGACACCGGTGTTCCCGTTCCTCGGGATCACCGACATCGCGTTGGCGAGCCAGACGCCGAGTCCGTACATCAACGAGATCACGGTTCAGAATCTCTTGGACATGGCCGGTGGCTGGAACGACCACCAAACAGTCGTGGCCACGGATGGCACCACGGTACCGGGCACCGGCTTTGATCCGCTCTTCAATCTGCGCGAGATCGCACAAAAACTGCGTCTCTTCGGGCCACCGAGCAAGCGCGACATCGCGCGGTACATGTATGGCGAGCCACTGCAGTTCAAGCCAGGAACACAGGATGTCTATACGACTGCCGGGGAATCGTACTCGAACTTCGGCTACCTCCTGCTGGGGATGGTCATTGAGGCCGTTACCGGGACGGCGTATATCCGCTATGTGCAGCAGCTCGTCCGGTCGCTCGGGATTACTGACCTGCAGCTGGGACACACAGCCCATTCGCTCCGTTACCCCAAAGAGGTGTGGTCATACGACTCGCCCGACAAGGGCCCTTCTGCCTTCTTTCCGTACTTCGATGTCGAGGCGCCATTCCCGTATGGGGGAGACGATTTCCTGTTGGACGTCGGGGATTCCGCCGGGGGTCTGGTGACCTCCGCGCCCAGCTTGGTGACGTTCACGCACAAATATATTTCCTGGGGCTTTGGATATCGACCGGATCCGGTTCCGAACATCGTTGTTTCGCGGAACGGCGGGCTGCCCGGTGCTCGCTCTTACATTGTCAATTCGGATACCCGCGTGGACTACGCGTTCGTGATGAATACCGGGAATTTCCCGGGAGCGATCGAGGGATCTGATCCGGTATCCGACCTGTTCACGCAACTTGAGAACTATATCCTGGGCCATCTCTTTTGATTGAGAGGCCCGTCGCTCTTCTGTGCAAGATACGCGACCGTTCT
>CALAGB010000362.1 GCA_937891245.1 uncultured Thermomicrobiales bacterium
CACCGAGCACGTACGAGGGACGCACAAGCACCGGATAGCCAATCCGATTCGCCACGGCCAGCGCCTCGTCGTACGAGGTGACCGCCGCGCCCTGCGGCTGCGGAATGCCGAGATTCGACAGGAAGTGCTCGAAGCGGCGCCGGTCTTCGGCAATGTCAATCACATCGAGCGGGCTGCCGAGAATCGGCACGCCTCGTTCGCTGAGCGGCTCAGCCAGATTGATCGCCGTCTGCCCGCCGAATTGCAGGATGACCGGCGGTAGATCGGATTGCCCGTTGATGCGCGCTTCATGGCGTAGGATTTCGAAGACGCTCTCATCATCCAGCGGTTCGAAATAGAGGCGGTCGGAGATGTCGAAGTCGGTCGAGACGGTTTTCGGGGTGGTGTTGATCATGACCGCCGCGCGACCAGCCGCAACGAGCGAGCGCGCAGCCTGCACGCTACAGTAGTCGAACTCGATCCCCTGCCCGATACGGATCGGACCGGAGCCGACGACCACCGCGCTCGACTTGGTGAGCGGCGTCACTTCGTCTTCTTCGCCATAGGTGCCATAGAAGTAGGGCGTGGCCGCCTCGAACTCGGCCGCGCAAGTGTCGACCATCTTATAGACCGGTGTAATCCCAGCGGCATAGCGCATCTCGCGCACCTGCTCGATCGACACACCCGATAGGGTGCTGATCTGCGCGTCGGCGAATCCGGCCCGTTTCGCCGTGAACAGCAAACGATCCGTCAACTCCTCGCTCTGAAGTTGACGCTCGATGTCGATGATCCGGCGCAGCTTGCGCGTGAACCAGGGGTCGATATGCGACACCTCGCTCACCTGTTCGGGCGTCGCACCGGCGCGAATCGCCGCCGTCACCGCCCAGAGACGCAAGTCGTGCGGACGGCGGACGTGCTCCCAGAGCGCCTCTTCGCTGGCTTTCCAGGCGGGATCTTCCCAGAGCAGATCGTTCTGATCGGACTCCAACGAGCGGACCGCCTTCTGCAACGCTGCCTCGAACGAGCGGTCGATCGCCATCACCTCGCCGGTCGCCTTCATCTGCGTGTCGATCGTTCGCTCCGCACGCCGGAACTTGTCGAACGGCCAGCGCGGGATCTTGACGACGCAGTAGTCGAGCGCCGGCTCGAACGCCGCCGTCGTCTTTTGCGTGACCGAATTCATCAACTGATCGAGCCGTTTGCCGGCCGCGATCTTGGCCGCCACACGGGCGATCGGATAACCGGTCGCCTTTGATGCCAGCGCCGAACTGCGGCTGACGCGCGGATTCACTTCGATAACGTAGTACTGGAAGGATTTAGGATCGAGCCCGAACTGGATATTGCATCCGCCTTCGATGCCGAGCGCGCGGATGATCTTGAGCGAGGCCGATCGGAGCATCTGGTATTCGCGGTCGCTCAGCGTCTGGCTCGGCGCCACCACGATGCTATCGCCCGTATGCACGCCCATTGGATCGAGATTTTCCATGTTACAGATGGT
Organism: uncultured Thermomicrobiales bacterium; assembly: GCA_937891245.1. Classification (GTDB taxonomy): domain Bacteria; phylum Chloroflexota; class Chloroflexia; order Thermomicrobiales; family Thermomicrobiaceae; genus CALAGB01. Next base: position 1,478 of record CALAGB010000362.1, read on the forward strand.
GATGCAGGTATCGTTTGCGTCGCGCATCACCTCATACTCGATCTCTTTCCAGCCGGTTAGCGAGCGTTCCAGCAAGATTTGATGGATCGGGCTGGCATCGAGGCCGCTCCGCACGATCCGCTCGAGTTCTTCGGGTGTCGAGGCAATGCCACCGCCGGTTCCACCGAGGGTATAGGCGGGCCGGATGATCAGCGGCAACGGCACGATCTTGGTGAACTCGTACGCCTCGGCCAGCGAATGGACGATCGCGCTTTCGATCACCGGCTCGCCGATTTCGATCAAGAGGTTCTTGAACAATTCACGGTCTTCAGCACGTT
>CALAGB010000363.1 GCA_937891245.1 uncultured Thermomicrobiales bacterium
TCATGAACCACTCGTGGGACCATCCATACTTCACCCAGATCTCGTCGGCACAGCGCGCCACGGAACTCCGGCAAACGGACGAACTTATCCAGCAACTGACCGGCTTCTCGACCAAGCCATACTTTCGACCGCCCTACGGCGACTACAACAGTTCGGTGCTGGTCGATCTCGGCGCCAACGGCTACGCCTATAACATGATGTGGTCGATCGATCCGCAAGGGTGGCGGGGAAAACCGGCTTCGGACATCACATCGATCGTCTTATCCGAGGCCAACCCGGGCGCGATCGTCTTGATGCACAGCTTCGCATCCGGCGATGCCGGAGCGCTCGGCACGATCATTGACCAACTCCTTGCGCGCGGTTATCGCTTCGCGACCATCGGCGACTTTCTGGGCGAGCAGGCGCCTCCGCCGCCAGTCGAATCGCGCTACTTCCCCCAGACGGAGCATTGGGTTAGTCACGGCTTCCTGCGCTACTGGGAGCGGTTCGGTGGGCTGGCCGTCTTCGGTTACCCCCTGACCGAGGAGTTCACCGATCCGGCTACCGGCCATGTCACCCAGTATTTCGAGCGGGCCCGCTTCGAGTGGCAACCAGGGGCCTGGCCCGCACGCTATGACGTCCTGCTCGGGTTGCTCGGCAATGAACTGGCCCAGCAACAGGGATTGCTTCATACCCCGCCATTCCAGCCGGTGAACGGAACCAGTGATGCCAACTGCACTTTCTACCCGCAAACGGGTCACCGGCTCTGCTTCGGCTTCCGCGACTTCTGGAACACCCACGGTGGGCTGGCGATCTACGGCTATCCGATCTCCGAGGAATTCACCGATCCTGCGACGGGTCTGACGGTGCAGTACTTCGAACGGCAGCGGCTGGAGTGGCACCCTGCCAATCCACCGAGTTGGCAGGTTGAAGGCGGGCTGCTCGGCGCGCAGATCCTGTCCAGCTCCCACTGACTTGATCGTCCAGTCTCGTACAGGCTGGAGCTTGGAGCGACACGATGGTTGGACAAAGGCACCTCAAGCGCGTGGGCATGAAGACGTTCCCGAGCTGGTTTCCTGTCACTCCTCGGTGTATGCCCCACGCGTTCTCGCTACTCGTCGTGTCGCTCGTCCTCTTGCTCGGCACGTTCGCCTGCGCAGCGGATTCTCCGCGGCAAGTCTCCGTCGCGATCTCCTGCGAGGAGTTTCAGCAGAAGCCGCAGCACGTCAAATCCGTGACGGCCGCTCCCGATGACACGATCACGGTCACGCTCTGCTCCAACCCCAGCACCGGGTTCCAATGGGAGCAAGCTGCCATCTCAACCCCCGCGGTGCTGAGTCTGAGCCTTCATCACTACATTCAGCCACAGGCCGCGACGCCCATCGTCGGCGCGGCCGGGCAAGAGCAATGGCAGTTCGACGTCAGGACGCGCGGCACGACGACGGTCGATTTCCACTACAGCCAGCCCTGGGCAGGCGGTACCAAGAACGCCTGGTCAGTGGTGCTGACCATCAATGTCAACTCATGACTGAGGTCGGCTGAGCGTGCGGTACGGGAAGATGTGACGATTCACGCCCGGCCGATGCGCGCTGGCACGAGACGCGTTTGCTCGCACCACCTTCGCCTTTAGCTCTCCTCCACCGGGATATGGTGGTCCCAGTCCGGGATACTGCGCTTCCAGTAGCCGGTCATGCGCATGCGCTGGTGCGGGATGCCTCGTTCGACCAGATGGCGCCGGACTGCTTTGATGGAACTCGCCTCACCGGCCGCCCAGGCGAAGACGTTCCCTTCCGGGAAGGTCAGCTGGCTGATCGCGTTCGCCAGGAGATCGCTGATGTCGCCATCGGCACCCTGGCGATGCACCCAGACGAGTTGCAGATCAGCCTCGGTTTCGATCAGCTGCTCTTCTTCGACATTCAGTACTTCGAGAACGGCGATCGCGGGCTTACCGGCGGGCATCTCTTCCAGCCTGCGCGCGATCGACGGCAGTCCGGTGTCGTCACCGGCCAGCAGGTACCAGTCAACGGTACCCTCGTCGACCACTCGCGAGCGACGTGGACCGCTAATTCCGAGATAGTGCCCTGGCACGGCATTGGCCGCCCAATTCGAGGCCGAGCCCTCGCCATGCACCACGAAATCGATATCGAGTTCGCCTGCCTCCGGGTCGTAGCGACGCGGCGTGTATTCGTGGTTCGGCGGCTTGGGGTGCTCATCGGAAAAGACAACCTGCGTGCCTTCGACGGTCGGCACCCACGAGGCGTCGGTCGGATCGGGTGGGAAAAAGAGGCGCGCGCCGTCGTCGGCGGCGTCCGAGCGAAAACCAGCCAGCGATTCACCCTCCAACGTGATCCGCACCATATGTGGGGTCAGCCAGGTGGCGCGCCGCACCTGCAGCAGGCGGAAGACGAACGGATGGGTGACGACATTAATGGGAGATTCGGCGGAAGACATCGTTGAAAAACCTCGGCTCTCCTGATAAACCACATCGAAAATCCCCGTCTCGACCGGCAATTCGGTATCCAGACGTTGTGCGACAGATTACCAGACTCCGGGTATGCTGTGCGCGGCAATGGCCGTTAGCGCGTCATTGTCCAGCACATGCATTAGAAGGAAGAGAGCGTCACGATGAAATGGGTCACCCGCGAGAGCGTTCGGGTCGATCGCGTCTCCAGCTCCTGGCTCATCCTCGGCTTCGCCGACCCCGAGGCGGAGATCCTCTACGTGCCGGGCGATCAGGTGCTGGCGGTCGCTGAACGCGAGAACGCCATCCCCTTCGACGTGCCGGGCGTCGAGATGGGTCATCACGGCGAAAAGTGCTCGTTCGAAGCGATTCTGGAGAAATACGGCCCGGACGATCCGGCGCTGGCGCGCGTCGGCATGATCGTGCGGGGCGCCGATACGAAGGATAAGGACGTGACGCCGGAGTCACGTGGCCTCGACGCCCTCGCCAACGGCTTCAAAAAAATGATGCTGGCCGAAGGGTACGATGATCGCGAATCGATCCGCCGTCAATGGCGCATGTATAATGCGTTCTACGTCTTCTGTGGCGGCGATCCGGCCAACGCGCCCGAGCCGAAATAGCGGCGAGGACGGTCGATCCGCGGTCGCATGGACAAGGTACGGCATCATGCTGAAACGTGCGCTGCGATCCATTCTGCACAATTGCTGGTTCGGCCTGGTTTACACCGCCGTGGCGCTAAGCGGATCGATCGCCTACACCCGCTTCTTCGGTCCGCTCTTCGGCATTCTGGATACGTTCGAGTTGGCCTTCGTCGTGTTGCTCGCCGGTGCCTTCGTGCTGGCCGGCATCGTTGGCTTCTTCCGGCAGCCGAACCCCTATGGCCGCACCTACGCGCTCTATGACCTGATGGACCTGCCACCGCATCTTGATGAACTCGACAGCGGCGGCGGTGGCTGGATCTGGCAAGCCCTTCCAATCGTGATCATGGCAATCATCCTATTGCCGTCTTTCACCTGAGTTTGTGACGTTCCGATAGACGTGTGCTCGCCCGACGCCCGTCCGGACGACGACGCGCTCGGGGTCGCCATCATCGTTTGACCAGGAATCGTCGCCTGCGGAATCTGTCGCCGACCGCCGTTAGCGCCGGGCGCGTTCCCGCTCGCGCCGCGGCGTCCGTTGCACCCGGACGCCGCCGATGATGCCGAAGGCGCGCACGTGGAGCGTTGGGGCGTTGGGCGAAAGCCGTTCGTCGGCATCGACGCGTCGACCGCCAAGCAGGCTGAAGTTCGTCACTTCAACACGCACGCCGGACGGTATGGTGAGCCGAACTCCACCGATGAGCGAAACCTTTGTCAGCGTGATCTCCGGCGCGGCGAACTCGGCCTCGCGCAAATCGAGCTTCATGCCGCCGATCAAGGTCACGCTGGTGATCTGCCGGCTCATCCGCCAGTGACCGACCCGTTTCAGGCCGCCGAGCAACGAGATATGCCAGTCGGTGTGCCCCGCCCCGGTCGACGTGTGAGAGACAACCGGCCGCGAGCCGGCGGGCTCCGCCGGAAGATCGCTCACCAGCGCCTCGAGTTCGCCACGTGTGCGCGCGGCGTACGCCTGACCGATGCGCTCGCTGAACTCATCGAGAATCAGGCGCCCTTCTCCGGCGGCACCGCCGAGTCGGGCGACCGTCGCCTCGCGCTCGGCATCCGAGGCCAGCGTTCGGTCCGGCGCCGGGGTAACGGGATCGCTCAGCGTTCGTTCGTCGCTCATCTTCTCTCCCGCCCGTCCACGATGGCTCGTTGTGCGTTCGACGATCTCACTCAAGCCACTCGGTGATGAACCGATCGCTCGCGTGGATGTCGAGCTGCTTGAGCGGGCCGTCGCCCGAGTTCACGAATTTGTGCGCCTCACCCGGCCGCGCCACGACGACCTGACCGGCAGCCGCGTCAATCGTCTGCCCTTCGACCGTGAACGTCGCCCGCCCCTCCTGAATCACGAAGACCTCGGCATACGGATGCCGGTGCAGGCGCGGGCCACCGCCAGGCTCGCCATTGACCAGAATGAAGGAAAGACCGACATCGCCATGTTCGAATCCTTCGAATTCGAGTGACGTGCCGTCCGCATGGAGTTGATTTCGTCCAAGAAGTTCGGCCACGGCTCCGTTCCTTCCTCGATTGGCCTGTCGTCGATGCCGTTGCTCGTCATGCCGGTCAGTGAGCGCCGGCCGCCGCTCATGTTCTACCTCTCGCGATCCTCCAGATATTTATGTAAATATGTGAAGTCGGCCGTCGGATGCGCCGCGTTAAAGCGTTGCCAGAGTCCGGCGACGCTCGCCGCCAGATCGTGCGGCACATCGGCGTTTTCGGCGTTTTCGAGATAGAGCGAGACATCCTTGGTCATGAGGGCCCCGGCAAACCCGAAGTCGTAGGTGCGCGGCACGACGCTGCGTGGGAACTTGTCCTGGCTCGCCGCGCTCCGACCGCTCGAGGCGTTCAACACCTCGACCATCTGCGTCAGATCGAGGCCGAGATGGGCGCCGAAGACCGTCGCCTCGCAGGTCGCGGCCAGCGCGGATGCCGAGACGTAATTGTTCAACAACTTCATCGCCTGTCCCTGGCCCGGCTCCGCGCCGACGCGGAAACGGTTCTTCGCCAGCACCGCCAGCAGCGGATCGAGCTCATCCACCAGCAGGGCGGGTGCGCCGATCATCATCGCCAGCGAGCCGCTTTCGGCGCCGGCCACGCCACCGCTCACCGGTGCATCGACGTAGGCGACTCCGACCGCTGCCAACAGCTCGGCGCACGCCCGCGCGGCCGCGATGCCGATCGTCGAGAGATCGATCACGGTTCGGACGCGGCGCTCGCCGGGAGCGGCGACCTCCGAACAGATCGCCTGCGACACCCTGCCGTCCGGCACGCTGAGCAGAAGCGTATCGGTCGAACGCACTAACTCCGCGATCGACCCGGCCGCTCTGGCGCCGGACGGCAATCGCTCGCTGGTACCGGCCGGGTCAAAGCCGGTGACGGCATAGCCCGCTTCAACCAGGCGTCGGGCGAACGGACCACCCATCCGACCGAGCCCGGCGAAGCCGATCTGCTGGGCGCTCATGATGCCGCGTTCTCTTCGTCGAGCACTTTCCGAGCGATACGGAAGGCATCGACACCAGCCGGAATTCCGGCATAGACCGCCGCCTGCATGAGCGTTTCGCGGATCTCCTCGGCGGTGCAGCCGTTGCGCAGCGCCCCGCGCAGGTGGGTTTCCAGTTCGTGCGGGCGATTGAGCGCTGTCAGCATGCAGAGGTTGTTCAGGCTGCGCTGCTTACGGCTCAGCCCTTCGCGCCCCCAGACGCCGCCCCAGCAAAACTCGGTGACCATCCGCTGGAAATCGCGATTGAAATCGTCGATATTGGCGCTCGCGCGATCGACATACTCGTCGCCGAGCACTTCGCGCCGAATCGCCATACCCTTGTCGTACAGTTCGTCAGGCATCAGATCCCCCTTCAATCAGCTTCGGTCGTTCGCTCCCATCATCGGTAATCGGGGCGAGTGACGCAAGCATGTCGTTAGTCGGGGGCCGGCGCCTTGCGAGCTCGCCAGCGGTAGTGCGGAGCGTGGGCGAGCAACGCGGCGGCCGAGGCGAGGCTGAGAACGCCGTTGATCACGAGCGCACCGGGGGCGCCGAGCGCATTAATAAGGAAACCTGTTTCGAGGCTGCCGGCCGGAGCCGAGCCAAGGCCGAGCACCCAGAGTCCGACGGCTCGTCCCCGTTGTTCATCGGGTACCGCGAGTTGCAGCATCGTTTGCTGCAAGAGATCGAAGGCACCGGCACAGATACCGGTGACGATGATCACCGCGGCCGCGAGATACAGGTTGCGCGTCGTCGCCAGCACGATCAGTGAAGCGCCGTAGCCAACGAAGATCGTGGCAAGCAGCGGCTCGCGCCGCAGGCGATCACCGATGAGCAACATCGCCACGAGCGCCACGGTCGAACCAACCGATCCGGCGCCGTTGAGAATGCCCAGACCCTCCGGCCCCGCTCGCAATACGACATCCGAGAAGACCGGCAGCGCGCTGTTATATGAGAAGGCGAAAATCTCCGCGGCCACACCGGAAAACATGAGCAGGCGCACGGCCGGGATATCGACCATCAAGCGCACCGCACCGCGCAACGCGTGGCTGAACGGCGCGTGCACGATGGAGATATCCGCCTTCCGTTGTGATCCCATCGAGACAACGAACAGCGCGCCAACCCCATAAACCAGCGCGATTACGTAGAAGCTCTGGCTAATCCCGATGAAGGGAATCAGCGCACCCGCACCAAATGCACCAACCGCGCCACAACCGCGCGAGGCGAGACCGTTGAGGGCCAGCGCGTTCGTCGCCGCCCCACGCGAAGTCGTATCGATCACCAGCGCCTGGCGCGCCGGGGTATCACAGACCTGGACGCAGCCAGAGAGGAAGGAGATCAGAATGACGTGCCAGACCTGAATCGAGCCGCTCCCGGCGAGCCAACCGGTGAACGCCATCAACGCGCAAACCGCGGCGGCAACGAGCAGCAACTGCGTTCGCCGATCAAAGCGGTCGGCCAGCGTCCCGGCTGCCAATCCGAAAAGGAGGGAGGGCAGCATGCGTGCGGCGAAGACGAGCCCGACGGCGAAGGCGCCGCCGCCCGCCTCGATCGCGAGCCAGGCCGTGGCGGTCCGCTCCATCATCTGACCGCCCCAGGCGACACCGGACGCATACCAGAGGCGCCGGAACGCAACCAGGTGCAGCGGGCGCACCGGCAGGTCGCCGGCGCTCCCTTGCGATGGATCGTGTTCGGGTGCCTCCGTTGTCGCCACCAGCCCGTACCTCCGGCCGCCGATCGCCCACGAAAAAGAACCGCGGGCCGGAGAACCCTCCGCCCGCGGTCAGGAGAACGCGAGAATGCTAACGAGGCAAGATGGGGCTGTCAAGCGCTTTCCTGGCAAGGCCGGTATTCAGTGAACCTGACAGAGGCGTCAAAATCAATTGACACAAACTCGTGGGAGTCCTATGCTATTTTGTAGAGTAATCAATCCTCGGACATCATGATTTGTCGAACAAAGTCGTTTTAACATGGCGCACGCGGGTGCCGTCCAAGCGTGGTTCTTGGGGGATTCATGGTTAACCCGT
>CALAGB010000364.1 GCA_937891245.1 uncultured Thermomicrobiales bacterium
CGAAGTGCGCCAGCGTCGGTCGCCCGAAGTCAGCCAGGAGCCCGGAGAGCACGCGATCGGCAACCTGCTGCATGAACGTCTCCTGATCGACGTAGGCGGTGTAGATGTAATGACGCCCACGCCGGAAGCGCCGCAGTAGATCTTTCTCGACCATGCGGTTCATCACGGTCATCACCGTTTTGACGTGCGTCGATGGGCCGAGCGCCAGCGCGACTTCCTTGACGGTAGGCTGCCCCAGTTCCCAGACCGCCTGCAGAATATGCGATTCGAGTTCGCCGAGCACGCGGGTCAACCCACGTTCATCAAGATCAAAGCGCCGTATGATGCCCATGTTCCCCGCTCTTCGCTCACGCCCCCAGGGAACCGGTGAATTTGCCTCCGGTCCCTTGACCGGTGCCTACCGGTCATATTATGCTTACCCACTGTAAGCGCAACTGAGCTTACTGGTTGTAAGCATAGCAGCAGCGTCTGGCGAAGTGAAGGATGAGCGGCACGAATGAGCAGTGGGAAGAATTCCGAGCGGCGTCAATCGCGGCGTGCGGCGCGGCAAGAAGCGGCCCAGAAAGCAGCCAAGCGGAAGAAGCAAGTAACGGTCTTTAGTGTGGCCGGTGTGGCCATTCTCCTGGCTGCCGCCTTGATCCTCGTACCGCGACTCGGTGGTGGCGAGACCAGTGCCATCGCCATTGCGCCGGATCCGGTTGCCAACCTCGCCCACGACGGCCAAACATTGGGCGATCCGAACGCGCCGGTGAAGGTCGTCGAGTGGGCCAACTATCAGTGCCCGTTCTGCAACCAGTTCTGGCAGACGTCGGAATCGACGTTAGTCAACGACTACATCGCCACCGGCAAGGTCCACTTTGAGTACAACGATCTGACGTTCCAGTGGCAAGAATCGGTGGATGCATCCGAAGCGGCGACCTGCGCCATGGATCAGGGTAAGTTCTGGCAGTACCACGACACGCTCTTCAAGAACCAGAAGGCGGAGAATAGCGGTGGCTTCTCGCGCTCGCGTTTGAAGACGATGGCCAAGGACATGGGCCTCGACATGAATAAGTTCAACGACTGTTTTGATGGCCATAAGACGGCCGATCAGGTGAAGGCGTCCGACCAAAAGGCACAACAATCGAACATCAACTCGACGCCGACCTTCTTCGTCAACGGCGTGCAGGTGCAGAACTACACCGGCTGGGGCTCGGTCAAGGCCGCCATCGACGCGGCACTCGCCGGCCAGTAGGCTCCAGTAGCGGAGCGGCCGCCCTCACCCCCGGCCCCTCTCCCGCGCCGCGCGGGAGAGGGGAGAAGACGCGCGACTGAAGTCGCTTGGGCGCCATGAATGTCGCCCTCATCACCCACCGATCACATTGAAGGATCACACCCAAGTTCGCCTCAAGACCCCCCTCTCCCGGGGCACCCGCGAGCGGGTCGGGGAGAGGGGCCGGGAGTGAGGGCGGCCGCTGCCGGGGGTGAGGGCCGCTCTGCCGCGTCCGGTTATTTCCTGGCAAATGTGCGTATTCATACCGTCACCCGCGCGTACACGCCTGTGGTTCAATGTTGGTTGATCGGTCGGGGCGCGGTGCGGCCCGCACGGCCGATGGCCCGTTGGAGAACCGAGGAGCTTACCCGCGATGCTTGTCCCGTTGCTGCATTTCACCCCAGTCGATCGTCCGTTTCTCCTCGCCTGGGCCGTCGATCCGACGATCTTGACCGGTCTGGTGCTGGCCGCGGCCGTTTATGGGCTCGCCTGGCGCCGGATTCAACTGACCGGGCGACGAGCGGTGCCGCTCGGCTATCCACTGGCCTACTACCTCGGTCTTTTTTCGATCGCTCTCGCGCTGCTCGGCCCGTTCGATGTTTACAACCAGGACTCGCTGCTGATGCACATGTCGCAGCATCTCCTGCTGCTGCAGATCGCGCCGCCGCTGATCTGGCTCGGGCGGCCGGTGCAGCTGATCCTGCAAGCGGTCTCGCCGCAGCAGAGCGGACCGGTGCTGCGTGTGGTGTTACGACGCTCCTGGGTGCGCGGACTGCTCACGTTCTTCAGCCACCCGCTCATCGCCTTTCTGTCGTTCAATGTCGCGGTCATCTTCTGGCATGTCCCGAAGATGTACGACCTGGCGCTGTCGCATCAGACGATTCACGAACTGGAACACATCTGCTTCCTGGCCGGTGGGCTGCTCTACTGGTGGGCGATTATCGAGCCGGTGCCGCGCCATCATAAGCTGCGAACCGGCTTCGCGCTCGGGTCGATCTTCCTGAGCATGCTCGTCGCTGAAGCGCTCGGTGCGATTCTCACGCTCGACGGCTCGGTTCTCTATCCGTTTTACAACCAGACGTCGCCGCTCTGGGGTCTGTCGCGGCTTGACGACCAGCAGTACGCCGGTCTGCTGATGTGGGTTGGCGGCGGATTGCTCTACCTGGTGATTATCTTCGCGATCCTCGTTCGTTCATTCGGGCACGAGGAATACCATGCGTCGGTGGCGACGACGGTCACGAGCGCGGAGGCGCCGTCGTAGCGCGCTCGGTGCGTGTGAGTCGTACTGGGCCGAGACCTCGGCCCGGCGGCGCGCTCATTCGTGTTGGCGCCGCCGCGCTCATTCGTGTTGGCGCCGCCGCGGGGTGTACACGACGCGGACCGGCTGGCGTACGAAGCGCGCTTCCTCGGTGTACGAGTCACCGGGTTCGTCGTCGGTCGCCTCGTCGTCGAGCGGCTCGCGCGGCATGAACGTCTTGTCCGTGCTCGACGGTTGCTCGTTGCGACCGCGCTGCGGTTTCGTCCAGAAGTTGGCCCGCCAGCTGACCAGATCCAGACTGAGTGAAAAGTGCATCGGTTCCGTGATCATGCCGGGCTGAACCTCTCTTCTCGCTCGGCGGACTACGCCGAGCGCTGGTAGGAACGAAATGCCTGGGTCGCCAGCCAGGCGGAGACGAACGCGAAGATCAACAGATAGCCGAGGTGGGTGAAGACGACGCTCCAGTCGGCGCTACTACTCAGCGCCTCTCTCCCCGCCTGTACAGACCAGTTAACTGGATTGAAGAGCGCGATTTTCTGCATCCACTGCGGCATCAGACTCTCGGACATGAAGACGGACGAGAGGAAGGTGAGCGGCAGGAGCACGAAGTTGACCGCCGCGATGACCGTCTCTTCCTTGCGCGCCATCAGCGCCATGCCACAGGAGAGTGCGCCGAACGGCGCCGCCAGCAGAACCGCGCTAAGCACCAGCGCCAGGAGCCCGATGCCGCCATCCGGGAACCGTGCGCCGACCAGCAGACCGAGCCCGATGATGATGAACGACTGGATGATCGTCACGGCTGCCAGTTGGGTCAGACGTCCGACGATGAGCGACGCGCGGCTGGCCGGTGAGACGAGAAA
>CALAGB010000365.1 GCA_937891245.1 uncultured Thermomicrobiales bacterium
AATATGGCTGCCAATTGCCGCTCCGAGGGCGACCGTAGTCAGTCGGCGGGAGCGCGGGACAGACACGTGTGAGTGGGCACATGGGAAGTTATGCCATGCGCCCTACCAGCCAAAACTGATTACGCTTTCGTCCCCGGATTCACAATAACGCGTTGGTTACGAGAGCCGCGCCACTCGCCGGCGCCCTCGCTGAGCGAAGCAACGAAGGGGCCGTCGATGAGGAGGTCGGTCAGATCGAGCGCGGAGCGCGTCTCCGGTTCCGAACGGTGTGCCAGGACCTCCAGCCGGTAGCCGGTGTAGAGGACTATGTGAAGTCCGTGTCCTTTGAGTGCCTGGAGAAGCGCGAGGAGCCCAACCGGCTGAAAGAACGGCTCGCCTCCGAGCACGGTCACGCCGTCACGCGGCGCTCCGACCGGATCGAGCACTGCCGCGAGAATATTTGCGATGCGCATCCTAATGCCACCTTTCGGATCGTGCGTCTCAGGGACATAACATCCTGGGCACCGAATTGGGCAGCCCTGGACCTGTACGACACTCCGCCTCCCTGGTCCATCAACCAGCGATCCGTGATAGATCCGCGCAACCCGTAGCGTTGTTCCCGAGACCTGATCAGTCTTTGGAAGCGATCGGCTGGTGAGCGGTCGAGCGCAGTTGATCGTGTGAGCCGAAGGGAGGAGGTCGGCGGCGAGTGCCGCCGCCTCCTCGACCGTAAGCCCCTCGACCACGAGACCGCCGGTGGTCGGGTCGATTAGCCAGGTGATCTCGGTCACGGATTCGCCTTCCGACGAATCACTGGACGTATCCCCGGACGGAGCCGGTATTCGGCGGTCTGCTCTTCCTGCGCCGGTGCCCCGAGCAGCTGCTTGGCCAGTTTGGCGATATCCTCACAGGCTGGGCCCGCAATGCCAACAACATGCATCTCGAGCTTTCCTGCGGTCGGATCGATGGTGAAGATGATCTCAGGCATGTCGGCGCTCCTCTAGTAGCGAACCGTGATCTTGATGACGTTGCCATCGACTGTCCGGCGCGCCATCCCGTGCAGTCGCTGGGTAACGGCATCTACCACGTGCTCGGCGTAGCTGGTCCGCAGCGCGGCCAGGAAGCGGCCATCGTGCAGCGTTCGATGGTCGTACTCCGAAATGATCGGCACGTAGCCTTGCGGCGTGCGGGCGAAGCCGAGATCGTTCGAGGCCGCGCCGACAAACTGGCGACGCACAACTAGCTCAGCCGTCTCTGGTCGACGGTCGCCTTGATAGCCGTAGAGCGACAGGGCCTCGCCTTCCTCGACATCTCGATAACCGAGATCGGCAAGCGCGGCCAACAACAGGCGCCGGTCGGTGAACACCATGTCGGGGTAAGTAAGGTATTTGGACACTGCTGCCTCACTTTACAATTCGATATGCCGCTCGCGCGTGGCCTGAGGGCCACTCACCGCGTCGATGGCCAAGTGCTCGCGCGCCCAGCGCCGCAGTTCCTCGATCTCCTCACGTTTGACGTCCGCGGTCGGCCGAATGGCGCTCACGCGGCGTAGCACGTCCGCGGTGGTGAGCTCCCGCGCACCATCCATGAAGGCGTCGAGCAGGGCGTGAGAAACGGCCGCCTCGATCTCGGCACCGGAGAAGCCGTCCGACGCCGCCGCGAGTTGCTCTAGATCGAAGGCATCGGGAGAACGCCGGCGTTTGGACAGATGCACGCGGAAGATGGCGGCACGGTCTTCTGCGGTCGGAAGGTCCATGAAGACGATCTGACTGAAACGGCCCTGGCGCATCTGCTCCGGAGCGAGCTGGCGCACGTCGTTCGCCGTGGCGATGACGAAGACGTCTTGTTGTTCCGCCATCCAGTTCAGCAGCGAGGCGATCGTTCGGGCCGTCTCGCCGCCGTCTGTACGCGCAGAGGAACTGAGCCCGCCAACGGCTTTTTCAAATTCGGAGATGCCCAGGATGCCTTGGATGGTCGTGGCGATTGACAGGGCTCGCTTGATGCTCATCGCCGCCGATCCGATCACACCCCCGCCTTCACCCATGACGGCACCGAAATCGAGATCGAGCAGCGGTCGCCCCAGGATCGAGGCGGCGATCTTTTTGGTGAGATCTTTTCCGGTACCAGGTAGTCCGACGAGCAGGAGTCCCTTCATTGGCGCGACGCCGAACGCGCGGGCGGCGGGCGTGAAGGTGACGGCGGCCTCATGCAAGAGTCGACGCAGGTGAAGGTAACCACCGAGGTGATTGGATGGCTCGGGGTGACTGTACGAAAGCGCGCCGCTGCGGCGGATCACGCTGCGTTTCTCGTCGAGGATGAGCGGCAGCACATCCGGTCCGATGCCGCGATACGTGATGGCGGCCTTCGCAATGGCGTTCTCGATCTCGCCCTCGGTGAGGCCCAAGAGGGCCTGCACGAGTTGCTCGCGCACGCGTTCATCGACGGCGAGCTGCACGTTGGAGTAGTCCGCCAGGCGCCCCAGTTCGACGTCGAGCAGCGCACGCACCTCCGGTTCGTCGGGCAACGGCAGGTCGATGCGCTTGACCTCCTTCTCCAGCGCCACTACCTCAGGGAAGCGGGGTTCGATCAACAGTACCGTGATCGGTCGCGTCTTGATGGTCCAGGCCAGCTCGCGGAGCTGGCGGACGAGTCGCGGCTCTTCCTGGCCGAAGGGCATCAAGTACGATCCATAGTCGCATAGCACGTAGAGTCCGCGCTCGGCGCTGGCGATGTGGTCAAGCACCGCGACGGGGTCGGTCGTATCAGGAATGATCCGCTCACCCACTCCCAGTCCCGGTCCGCCGATCTGGCGCAGGCCACCGACACGACTCCAGACAAAGAGCCCTTTGGCGCGATGCCGTTCAAGCTGGCTAACGGCCGTCATGACGCGCAGGAAGCGCCCCTCTTCAAAGGAGTTGACCGCGATGAGGGGATAGCGCGCACGAATCAGGATGTCGAGCTCATGGACGAGGGCATCGAGCCCGACGTTCTCAGCAGCATTGGACATTGACGCTCCTATTTAGGGGCGCGGCCCGCCCAATGTCGGGCGGGCCGCTCATACGGAGATGGCTACAGCTCGAGGGCACCCATTCGATGTGGCTCGGCGAGTTCTCGAGCGTCGGCATAGCAGCGTTCGATGATGTCGGTCAGCACCTCATCGATCGGTCCCGGATCCCGTTTGCGCTTGTGGGTCGGTCGACTGGCGAGGTGCTCGAGTTCGGCGAGGAGTGCTTCGAGCTCGGTGTCAGACTGCCAGTTCATCAGCCGGAACCAGCGGACCAATTCCCGGGCGCGTTTGGCGGAGGCGCCGCGTAGGGCGTGGTGCTGCTGCAGGGACGTTTGAATGGCCGTGGCCGCTTCATAGACGGCTGCATGGAGTTGCTTGGCACCCTCCTCTAAGGGGCTCATCGTCTCTTCGATCCGCTCGCGAGCCGCTTGAAGTTTGAGTAGTCGGAGCCGTTCTTTGACCTCCTGCTCACGCCGGCGATCATCCGCTTCGTCGGTAAGTTGGCGCCGGACACGTTCCTCCGCCGCCCACAGTTCGATTTGGATTTCGCGCTCCCGGGCTGCCTCCTGTTGGCGGTCGAGTCGGTGCGCCGACTCTGTCGCTTCCAAAGCGCGACGTTCCTCCCGTGCACGTCGCTGCTCAGACAGCATCTCGCTCCCGAGGAGCAGCACGCCGACCCGGTAGCAAAGCTGGAGCCGCTCACGCAGGTCGTCGGGCGTCGGGAACGCATCCAGGACACCCCGAACGACGGCCGCCTCGAACCCTTCCGGGATAAGATGCCCGGTTGCCTCCAGTCGGCGTGCCGAGTCATTGGCCAGCCGGAGGAAGGTATCGACCACCTCGGCGCGTACCGCTTCGTAGTGATTGAGCACCTCGGTACGAGCCACCTCGAGCTCCGCCAGGTTGGCCCGAAACTCAGCGTCGAAGGTCTCGAAGGCGCTCCACGGCACCCAACGGTACGCGGGCGTCTCGAACAGGGTCTCAGTGAGCCTGAAGCGGAAGGAGTAGCGGTGCAGCACGGCGTGCGCGCGTGAGGCCGGGCGCACCAGCGGAAGGCGAAAGCGGTCAGGAAGCAGGCCACAGCGCGGCGGTCGGAAGGCGACGGCGGATCCGCTCGGCAGGGCAATGCCGAGCGACGCCCAATCCAGCCGCCGGTCGAGTTCCCCAAAGCCCCGCGCATCGACGTTGATGAAGACGCCGTCCTCGTCCAGGGCGGACAGGTCGAAGGGCAGACGCTCTACCTGGGGTCCGGTCACGCCGACGTGATCGGCGGCAGCTGCGGCGCGCGTCGCGGAAGATGCTGGCGAGAATTCAAGCGATTCCGACGCCTCCGTTGCGGTCGGTAAAATCATGGGCAGGTCCTTCGACATGATTCGGCTCGTCAACCTCTGGTATTCGCTTCACGCGGCGAGTACCGGGCCGGGGTGAAGAGCCCCTGTTGCCGCAGGCTGACGAATCCCGCACGACCGACGACGACGTGGTCCAGCACGACGATCCCCAGGAGATCGCCCGCCTGTGAGGCTTCGTTCGTGAGGTGCACATCGGCGTCGGACGGAGTCGGGTCACCCGAGGGGTGGTTATGAACCAGGATGATCGCTTCGGCGCCCGTTCGCACCGCCTCGCGGAAGCAGTCGGCGAGCCGGATGACGGCCGCGTTTCGTCCGCCCTGATAGACG
>CALAGB010000366.1 GCA_937891245.1 uncultured Thermomicrobiales bacterium
ATTAGGCACGCCGCCAGCGTTGTTCCTGAGCCAGGATCAAACTCTCCATCAAGTTTTCCCCATTAAGGGGATTGTTTACCTGGTTTGCACTTCCTCTTCACCCAACCGGCTTACACCGTTCGAAGTGAATGGAATTGCGGGAGTTCATGTACGCTGTACGAACTACGCTTCAGTTGTCAAGGTGCTGGCGGCGAAACAAAACCCGCCGGGTTGGCGGGCGGCAACACGTGTTCGCGCTTACGCGTTCGGCTACGTGATGCCTGCTCCTTCCGCTCTCGCGTGGCTCAGCGGCAACCGCGGTTCGGCGCCTGCTCGAGTCCAGTCAGTATATTCGAGTTGTGCTTCCCTGTCAAGGCAGGGGCCCTGATCCTCTCGGGCCAGGCGACCGTTTCCGGCCGGTCGGCTTTCGGCCAACGAGGGGTAATGCTACGGGTCGCCAACGGCCGTGTCAAGAGCAATTTCCGGAGATCTCCAGACCAATCTGAGCGCGCCCCTGCATCGCCCACGCATCGCTCTTCAAGTTTGCCGGCGGGATGGTACATTTCGAAGATCGACCGCGCGCCCAGCGGGCCGGAAAGGATGAGATGAGGTGCGACTCGTCAGCCGGGCGAATCCGTCCGATCCAGACTATCAAGCGAACCGCGAAGCGAACCTACGGCTCCTCGCTGAACTGCGTGAACGCCTCGAACACGCCCGCGCCGGCGGCGGTCCTCGCGCCCACGAGCGGCAGCGCGAACGCGGCAAGCTTCCGGTGCGCGAGCGGATCGACCGAGTCATCGATCCCGCCAGTCCCTTCCTCGAACTCTCCGCGCTGGCCGCCGAGGAGTGTTACGACGGTGATGCACCCGGGGCCGGTATGGTCACCGGCGTCGGTCGGGTAAGCGGACACGAGGTCGTCATCGTCGCCAACGATCCGACGGTCAAGGGCGGCACCTATTTCCCACTAACGGTGAAGAAGCACCTGCGCGCGCAGGAGATCGCCCTGGCGAATCGCCTGCCCTGCCTCTATCTGGTCGATTCAGGCGGCGCGTTCCTGCCACTACAGAGCGAGGTCTTCCCTGACCGCGAGCATTTCGGCCGCATCTTTCGGAATCAGGCCCAGCTCTCCGCGCTGGGGTTGCGACAGGTCGCCGTCGTACTCGGCCCTTGCACGGCCGGTGGCGCCTATGTGCCGGCCATGAGCGACGAGGCCGTCATCGTACGCGGCACCGGCACGATCTACCTCGGCGGCCCACCGCTGGTTAAGGCAGCGACGGGCGAAGAGGTCACGGCCGAAGAGCTCGGTGGCGCCGATGTCCATGGACGCATCAGCGGAGTCGTCGATTATGTCGTTGATGATGAAGCCACCGCGTTGGCGACGGCACGCGAGATCTTCGCCATACCGCGACCGGTTCTGCCGCCCCTCCCCTGGCAGCGCCAGCCGATCGCCGAGCCGGAGTTCGATCCGGAGGAGTTGCTCGGCATCATCCCGCCCGATCCGCGTCACACCTACGACCCACGCGAGATTTTGGCGCGCGTGCTCGACGGCAGCGACTTCCGCGAATTCAAGGCGGAATACGGCCAGACACTCGTCTGTGGCTTCGGGCATCTCTACGGCATTCCGGTCGGCATCCTCGCCAATCAGGGTGTGCTCTTCGCCGAATCGGCTCGCAAGGGCGCGCACTTCGTGATGCTCTGCGCGCAGCAACGCGTGCCCCTCCTCTTCCTGCAAAATATCCCCGGCTTCATCGTCGGGCGGCGCTACGAGCACGAGGGGATCGCCCGCGACGGCGCCAAGATGGTCTCCGCGGTAGCGGTGGCGCAGGTGCCGAAGATCACGCTCATCACCGGCGCGTCCTACGGCGCCGGCAACTACGCCATGGCCGGTCGGGCCTACGACCCGCGCTTTCTCTTCAGCTGGCCAATGTCGCGCATCGGCGTGATGGGCGGCGAACAGGCGGCCGGGGTGCTGGTGACGGTGCGCGAACAAGCCGCCGAGCGGCGCGGCACGGCGATTGACCAGAACGAACTGGACGCGCTTCGCACCGAGGTGCAGGCGCGTTATGATGCCGAGACGAGTCCCTATTTCGCGACGGCCCGGCTCTGGGACGACGGCGTCATCGACCCGCGCCGGACGCGACAAGTGCTCGGGCTCGCCCTGCAGACAACCTTGAACGCGCCAATCCCGACAACCGATTACGGGGTGCTGCGCATCTGACCCGCGGGAGGTGTCGTAATGAACGAACTGCTCATCGAGCAACGAGGAACCGCCCGCTGGCTGACGCTCAACCGGTCGGAGCGCCGCAACGCGCTCAGCCGGGCGTTGGTGCGCAAGCTTCATGACGCGGTCGTCGATGCGGCGAACGATGAGCGCTGCCGTTGTATCGTGCTCGCCGCTGTCGGTCCGGTCTTTTGTGCTGGAGCCGATCTGAACGAATTCCGCGAGGCAAGCGATCCATCCATCCTCAGCAGCGATGGCGAGATCCTGTCACGAACGCTGGAAGCGCTGAGCAATTCGCCCAAACCGGTGCTCGCGCGGATACAGGGCGCGGCGCTCGGCGGCGGCGTTGGACTTGTCGCGGCGGTTGATTTCGCGATCGGGGTACCCGAGGCGCGCTTTACCCTGAGCGAGGTGCGGCTCGGCCTGACTCCAGCGGTCATCAGTCCCTTCATTTTGCGTGCGCTCGGACGACGACGAGCCCAGGCATTCATGCTCGCTTCGACGCCAATGGGTGCCTCAGAGGCGCTTGAACAAGGACTGCTCACGGCAGTCGTCGAACCAGAGCACCTGGATGAGGCGATCGACGCGCTCGTGCACAGCCTGACCGCCGCCGCGCCCGGCGCGCTCGCCGATGTGAAGACGCTGTTACAGGAGATCGACGGCCTGTCGCTGGCCGAGGCACGCCGCGTGACGGTGCACGCGCTGGCCGAGCGCCGTGCGAGCGCTGAGGGACAGGAAGGAATGAGCGCCTTTCTGGAGAAGCGCAAACCATCGTGGACGCCGGCCTCATGAGCAAGCGCGTCGCTATTGCGAACCGAGCCGAGATCGCGATTCGCATCGCGGCCACCTGCCGGCTACGTGGATTGCAACCGGTGTTGATTACGACCGATGCCGAACCCGAGAGCTATGCTGCCCGAGTGATCGGCCAGACCGCACATGCCGGTGCCGTCGGGGCGGAACTCGATCCCGAGGCGGTCGTGGCGGCGGCCCAAAAGGCCGGTTGCACGTATCTCCATCCCGGTTACGGCTTCCTCAGTGAACGGCCCGCGCTGGCGCGCGCCTGTGCTAGGGCTGGCATCGCCTTCATCGGTCCGAGCGCCGAGACTCTGGAGCTGTGCGGCGACAAGGTCGCGACACGCGCCATCGCCGAAGCGAGCGGAGTGCCACTACTGGCAGCGACCTCGACACTCGGTGACGCCCCCGACGATTGGACCCGCGCCGCGGACGAGATCGGCTATCCACTTCTTGTCAAAGCGGTCCAGGGCGGCGGCGGGGCCAGCCTGCGCCGAGTGGCAAACGCTGATGAACTGGTCGATGCCGTCGCGTCGGCCCGCCGTGAAGCGGAAGCGGCCGGCGCCGGACCGCTCCTGTATCTCGAACGGTTTCTCGGCGGTGCCCGTCATATCGAAGTGCAGGTCGCCGGAGACGGCACGCACGCCGTCGCGCTCGGCGAACGCGAATGCTCGCTGCAACGTCGCCATCAGAAGGTGATCGAAGAAGCCCCGGCCATGTGCCTGCCGGGTGAAGACCGCAGGCGTCTTTACCGCTACGCCATGATGATCGCCGAAGCCGTCAAGCTGAAGAGCCTGGCGACCGTCGAATTCCTCTACGCACCCGACGGCACGATCGCGTTCATCGAGGTGAATCCCCGCCTGCAAGTCGAACATCCGGTAACGGAAGCGACCAGCGGGCTCGATCTCGTCGCCTTGCAGTTTGATCTGGCGGACGGTGCTTTGCTGCCGGCGAACCCGCCACCGCCCTACGGTCATGCGATTGAAGCGCGGCTCTATGCCGAAGACCCGGCCAATCTCTTCCTGCCCTCACCCGGCCGGATCAGCGTGCTGGCGCTGCCGGCTTCGCCCGGTGTGCGCGTCGACGCGGGCTATCAGGTCCATGACCGGGTGCCCGATCGCTTCGATCCGATGATCGCCAAGCTGATCGCCTGGGGCGACACGCGCGAACAGGCCGTCGCGCGCCTGAGCGATACGCTCGAGCAATGCGCCGTTGCTGGGGTCGCGACCAATCGCCCCTGGCTGCTGGCGTTGCTCGCCGACGAGCGCGTGCGCGAGGGCGGCTACGACACGCAGACAGCCACCGCGATACCAGCGCCGCACCGCGACGGCAACCCGCCCGATCTCATCCAGGCGGCGCTCATCGCCCAAACGCTCGAACGGCCGCCGAGCAACGATCCCTGGGAACGGATCGGACCGTTCCGCATGAGCGGCGCGACCGAGCTTGCCTTTCACGATCCGAACGGCAGTTGGGAATTCGTCGCCTCGGTTGAGCGATCAAGCGATCGCTGGCAACTCAGGCTGGCTGATTCCGCCGCCGCGCCACTCAACTGGCAACGCGGTGACGACGGCGTTTGGACGATCACGCTCGGTTCACACTCGGCTCGCTTCGCCATCGCGGCCGCCTCCGGCGACACGATCGAAGTGAGCGGCGCGGATGATCGTTGGTTCGCTCGGGCCGGCCGTCGCCCACCATCCAGCACCGGCACGTCTCGCGCGACCGTCAACGCCTTGCGCGCCCCGCTCCCTGGCAAGGTGATCCGAGTCGACGTCGAGCCCGATCAGGTTGTCAGCGAAGGCACGCCGCTTATTATTCTGAGCGCCATGAAGATCGAAATCGTGCTGCGCGCGCCCCGCGATTGTCGCGTGCACGCCATCCACTGCCGGCCAGAGGAGCAGGTCGAGGCTGGCGCGCTGCTGGTGGAACTCGTCCCGGAGGAAGAAGGATGACCTTCATCGAACGGCTGCCGCGCCACGTCACGGTTGTCGAGGTCGGTCCGCGCGACGGATTGCAAAACGAAGCCGAGATCGTCCCGATCGAAGCCAAGGTCCGCTTCATCGAGGCTCTGGCAGATGCCGGGCTACCGGTGGTCGAGAGCACCAGCTTCGTCAATCCGAAGGCAGTGCCGCAGCTGGCCGATGCCGCCGAGGTGATGAAGCGCGTCGAACGACGTCCCGGCACGCGCTATCCGGTGCTCGTGCCAAACGAACGCGGCTTCGAACGCGCGCTGGCCGCCGGCTGCGACGCCATCGCCCTCTTCACCGCCGCCTCCGAAGCCTTCAGTCAGGCGAACGTCCGCGCCTCGATCGACGAAACATTCGCGCGCTTCGCGCCGGTCGCGGTCGCCGCCCGCGCGGCGGGCGTGTCACTGCGCGGGTATGTCTCCACCGCCGTCGATTGCCCCTATTCCGGGCCGGTCGATCCGAATGTTGTCGTCGAAGTAACCGGTCGACTCTTCGATCTCGGCTGTGACGAAGTCTCGCTCGCCGACACGATCGGCACCGGCACGCCGCAGGCGGTTGACCGATTACTCAATCTCGTGCTTCACGAGTTCGACGGCGATAAGATCGCGCTGCACTTCCACGACACCCACGGCCTGGCGCTCGCCAACGTGATGATCGGCCTCGATTACGGCATCAGCGTCTTCGACTCCGCGGCAGGTGGGCTCGGCGGCTGCCCCTTTGCGCCCGGCGCACCGGGCAACCTCGCTACCGAAAAGCTGCTCGCGCTTCTCGACGGCCTCGGCATCGAAACTGGCGTCAACCGGACCGGCGTCGCCCAGGCAATGACCGAACTGCGTCAAGCCGTGCCGGGCATAGGGGCGGGGCATCTGACGTAGGCCCTCACCCCCACTCTACTCCTTCAGCCGTCCATATTTGCGCATCACTTCACGCAGGCGGTCGTGGGGCAGCGCGTAGGCGGTGTTACCGTCGCGGCCGACGGTCGTTTCGGCGGCGACGAGGGCATTGAGGACCGCTTCGCTGGTTGCTTCGATCGTTGCCTGGAAGACGTCGTCGATCCGCTCGTCGTTCACGCGCACGTTGGTCACCAATCCCTCGCGGTTGAAACGGTCAAAGCGATTTTCCGGCGCATTCGAGAAGGCGATCAGGATGTCGCCGGACGATTGCCGCGCCGTCGAACCGACCCGGCCGAGACCGAGCATGCCGCGCTTGCAGAGCCGCAGCAACTGCCGGTCGGTTAGCGGCGCGTCGGTCGCGATTACCACGATAATCGAGCCGTCCGGCTGCGGCTTCTGTTCTTCCGGCTCACCGCGCACCGGTTGCAGATCGTCGATCTCCCGCCCAACCGGGACGCCGTCGACCAGAAGATCCGCACGCGCGCCGAAGTTTCCCTGCACCAGCACGCCGACTGTATAGGCGTGGTCATCCAGCTCGACGACCCGTGAAGACGTTCCGATGCCGCCCTTGAAGCGGAAGAGCATCATGCCGGTGCCACCGCCGACGCAGCCTTCGGCGACCGGACCGCCGCGCGCAGCGTCCAGAGCGGCGTAAACATGCTCAGTGGTGACGTGTTGCCCGGCGACATCGTTGAGGAAGCCATCGAACGTCTCGGCGACGACTGGGATCACAAAATCGCTGTTGCGCAGCGAATCCTCATGATCAGTGAGCCACTCGACGGCGCCCCGATGAACCGCCCCCACCGAGAGCGTGTTCGTAATCAGAATCGGCGTCTCGATCAGGCCATATTCATCGACCTGTGAGCGACCGGTCATCTCACCGGCGCCGTTCAAGACCGCGATGGCGGCCGGAACCATGGAGGTAAAGGCGGAACCTTCGTGCGGGTGAATCGCCGTCACGCCGGTTCGTGCCGGTCCCTGCCCCACCACGAGCGGCCCGTCTCCGTGCATCACCGTCGCGTGCCCCACGCGCACGCCCGGCACATCCGTGATCGCGTTATGTTCACCTAATGGCATCGTTCCGATCTCGATGCCGAGATCGCGCAGCCGCGGCCGCCGCTCATGCTTCATGTGGTGCTCTCCCGCCAAGCGACCCGATCCCTTCCTGGTTCATACGTCCACGTCCCCGCACCGCTCAGCGATGCATCAAAACCGGCATCCCAACATCTGAAAAGTGGTCTCGATTACCCTAGCATATTCGCCAATTTCAGTGTACGCTTTGCGTTTAATGGCCAAAGGTTTCCGAGCGCATGTCCGGTCCGACAGTGAGGGTCTGTCTCCGTACTCATCTCGCAGAGAAAACCTGAGCCTCGAGTATTTATTCATACTCCACCGTTGGGTGGAGTAGACATAGGAGAACCCGACGAGATGAGTTTCGCAGACAAAACGCTCACCTGCCGTGACTGCAGTGAAGAGTTCGTCTTCACCGCCGGCGAGCAGGAGTTCTACCAGGAAAAGGGCTTCACCAACGAGCCCACCCGTTGCCCCAACTGTAGGCGTGCCAACAAGGCTCGACGCAATTCGTCGAGCGGCGGCGACAGCTATGGCAATAGCTACAGCGGCGGCGGCGGTTCATACGGCAACAGCTACGGTGGTAGCTCACGAGCGGAGCGCACGATGCACCCGGCCGTTTGCAGCGCCTGCGGCAAAGAGACAATGGTGCCGTTCGTCCCGCGCAACGACAAGCCGGTCTACTGCTCCGACTGCTTCCAATCTCAGCGCGAGACGCGCAGCACGAGTCGCTGGTAAGTAATTCCGCGCATCGTTCCACTTCGGGAACGCTCAAACGCTTTGTACCCACCCGGCCAGCCCTCGGCCGGGTGGTTTTCTGTGTCTTACGTCCCGGCGAGCCGCGACACGATCGGCGTCAAGGCGTCGAGGAAGGCGTCGGGCGCGATGATATACGTAATGCCGAAGCGTTCGCGGTTGGCGCGGAGCTTGTCGACGATCTGATCGACGCTTCCGATCAAGAAATACGGACTCGCCAGGATCGCATCTACCCCAAGGCCGAAGCGGCCGGTCATTTGCTCCGCGACCGCGCGCTGATCGTCGGTCACGATGACCGCGAAGAGGTTCTGGCAGAGTTCGAGCTGCTCAAAGCGCTCACCCGCCGCTTCCTGGACCCAGGCGACTTTCCGCTCGACATCCTCAACCTGCGCCGACGACCAATCCTGTCCGAGTCCGTCGGTCCGAGCGCGGACATGAATGCCGACGATATCGGCCCGGCGCGCCGCCACACCGAGCAACCGCTTCCCACCGCCACCGACCAGAAAAGGCGGCCGTGGCCGCTGCACCGGCTTCGGCACGGCTGGAAGATCGGTGATCGTGTAATGCGTACCAGCGTAGCGCACCGTGTCGCCGGTAAAGAGCGCATCGAGTATCTCGAGCGACTCTTCAAGACGGGCGATGCGAACCGCGGCACGGTCGTATGGCAGCCCGGCGCGCGTGTAATCCTCGTGCTCCCAGCCGGCACCCAGGCCGAGTTCGAAACGGCCATCGCTCAGGATATCGACGGTGGCGACATCCTTGGCCAGCACCGCCGGATGGCGCAAGTCGTTATTGAGCACGATCGTACCGAGCCGGAGCGACGGCGCCGCCTCGGCTGCGCTTATCAGCGCGGGCAGCGGCGACAGCCGGTCG
>CALAGB010000367.1 GCA_937891245.1 uncultured Thermomicrobiales bacterium
CACCACCACAGCCGCGCTACTCGACCCGGCGCAGTGTTCGCGAATCGCACGATATATTTCGGCCTTCGCGCCGATGTCCACTCCGCGCGTGGGCTGATTGAGAAGCAGAATTCGACAACCAGCGCAGACCCACCGCATGACGAGGACTTTCTGCTGATTGCCGCCGGACAGGGCGGCAACGGAGCGCGACATGTCACCGCGGATGCCGCCCTGTGCGATGGCCGTTCGGGCGAAATTCAACTCGGCCTCGCGCCGCACGATGCCGCCCCTGGTGAATCGTTGGAGAATCGGCAGAGTCAGATTTCGGACGCCGGAGAATTGCGGGATGATGCCCGCCATCTTCCGGTCCGACGCCACATAACCGACATCGTGTTGACCCGGCATGCGACGACGCGGCAGCGCGGCCCCGCCGAGCCACACCGATCCGCGGGCGGGACGCCGGGCCCCCGCCAGGAGTTCCAATACCTCGTCCTGTCCGTGGCCCTCCAAGCCGTAGATCCCGGCGACCTCGTGCTCGTGAACTTCCATGTCGCAGGTTGCGACGATCGGCGGGAACACCGCATTTGCCTTCAGCAGGACTGGCCGTGAACGGACGGCGTCCGCGGCCGGTTTGCCGGGGAACAAGTTCGCGATCTCTCGTCCGACCATCAGCCGGATCATCTCGGCCTGCGTGAGTTCACTCGTCGCATATGTTCCTACAGCGCGGCCATCCTTCAGGACCGTGACCGAATCGGCAACCTCTTGCACCTCGTCGAGGCGGTGGCTGATGTAGATAAAGGAGGTTCCGCGCCTCGCCATGGCACGGATCAGCGCGAGGAATCTACCGACTTCGCCGGGCGACAGCGCCGCGGTCGGCTCGTCGAGTATGACGACCTTGGCGTTGCTTTCTAACCCCCGCGCGATTTCGATCACCTGCTGGGCTCCGGGCGCGAGTTTTCCGACCTTTTCGAGAGGTGAGATGTCCGGCTCTCCCAGTGATTCCAGCACCGCCGTGGCGCGTGCTCGCATCGTCGGCCAGTCGAGCAGGCCGGACCGCCCTCGGACTTCTCGGCCCGCGAAGATGTTCTCGGTGACGTCACGCTCCGGGAGCAACGATAGTTCTTGATGCACGAGATGCAGTAGCGCTCGCCGTTCGACCTCGCCCGAATCTGGCCGTTCATAGCCAGCGAGAATCTTGACCAGAGTCGACTTCCCGGCACCGTTTTCGCCCACCAGGGCCAAAACAGTGCCGGCGTCCAGCGAAACCGACACGTCGGCGAGTGCCTGCGTCGCGCCGAATCTCTTCGAGACGCGGGACGCGGCAAGCACTACGTCGGCGTTCATGTCCTCATGCTCCAATCGTCGCCATATCAGCTGTGGTATCCACCGCCGTCAGTTCGGGAAGATTCCCTTGATTTCCGGCAGGGTGAGGTAGTCCTCGACCCAGTAGTCGTCGGAAACGTCGGGGATCGCAGCCGCCGCGGCATCGGTCACGGTCGGGGGCTTGACGAGATACGCACTGTCTATTGCTTCTCCGTGCAACGCCCGCACTGCCAGCTTCAAGGCCTCGGGGCCCTGCCAGGTCGGGAACACGGGACCGGAGGTCTTGAGACCCACCTTCGCGGCGAGTTTCAGGAAACCATTCTGGTTTTCACCGCTCATCGGCACCAACGGCAGCCCAGCCTCATTCATGGCATCGATGGCCCCGCGTGTCATTTCTGCTCCGGACGACCAAATCCCGTTGATGTCGGGGTGTGCGGCGATGAGATTTTCCGCGATCTTCTTACCCTTGTCGTAGGCCCAGTCACCGTAATCTTCGCCGACAATTTCGATGCCTGCCTGCTTCAAAGTCGAAGCAGCGCCGTCATAACGGGCCTGTTCGACGCTGTTTCCAGCGATACCGCGCAGCATGATCACTTTGCCGTGACCGCCCATGTCCTTGATGAGCTGTTCGGCGCCCTGTTCGCCAAAGTATTTGTCGTCGGACACGACTCGGGACGTGATGTCATCTGTATTCACGTCGGATCCCCACACGATGACGGGGATTCCGGATGCGGTCGCCTTTTCCAGCACCGGGACCACGGCATCGGGCGCGACAGGTGAGATGAGCAGCGCGTCCACCCCGCGGGCGAGAACATCCTCCGCATCGGAAATCTGCTTCGTGGCGTCGCCACCGGCATCGGTGATCACGAGCTTCACGCCAAGCTTTTCAGCGGTTTGCTTCACGGATCCCAGAGCCTGAACACGCCAGCTATTGACAAGGCCGAATCCGACATAGCCAATGGTGAGGTCCGTCTTGTCAGTCTTGAACTTCGAGGTATCGACCGGCGTTGCGCCGTCGCGCGGCGTCATCGAACTGAATAGATCCAGGGTCGCCTCGTTATCACCGGAGGAAGCCGCGTCGGTGCTTTCGGCCGATGTACTGGCCGTCTGCGATTCCGAAGCCGCGGAGCTGGTCGAGCTGTCGCTTTCCGACGCACTCAGAGACGATTCAGAACTATCGGTCGTGCTGCCACTGGAGCATGCGACAACGGTCGCCGCCGCGGCCACGAGCGCGCCCGCGAGAAGAAACCTTCGACGCAAACTTGAAAACGTCATCATGAATTCCCTTCCGAATTCCATTAATTCGCCTGCTATTTGCTGGACCGCCTGAATATGAGAGCTGCAGCGATAATCGCACCTCCTTGAATTAGCAACTTGCCGGCTTCACCGAAACCAAGCGACGTGGCGAGAGCCGACATATAGACAATGAGGAGCGTGCCACCGGCCACTCCGAATATGCCGCCGACACCGCCCGCGAGCAGCACGCCACCGATCACTGCGGCAGCGAGTGAGTTGAGCAGGAGATCCTGCCCGGCGCCGAGCGTTCCAATGCCGACGAACCCGGCGAGGAGTAGGCCTGCCGCCCCTGCCAGCAGACCGGACCAACAATGTGCGCCGAACCGTACAAGGCTGACCGGCACGCCAGCATTCGCCGCGCCGAGCGGACTAGAGCCGGATGCATACAGCAACCGTCCGATCCGCGAGGAGCGGAGAGCGAGCCCGGCAAACACCGCCACCGCGAGCCAGATATAGACGCTCGGCGCGATCCCGAGAATGCGGGAACTTGACAGCACCTTGATGCCGTCGGGGACGTGGCCCGACGGTGCGCCGCCCGTCGTCACGAGCATCAGGCCGGTAAGAACGAAGCCGGAGCCCAGCGTCACGATCAGCGGCGAGAGACCGCCCCACACCACGATCGCGCCGTTGATCGCCCCGACGAGTAAACCCAATGCCAGGCAGAACAGGACCGTCGCGGGCGCGCCGATCGCGTTCGCCATCGCGCTGGCTGCCACGACGTTCACGAGTCCGACAACTCCGCCCACCGACAGGTCGAAGCCGCGATTGATGATGAGCACCGCCTGGCCTATGGCCAGTACGCCGAGTGGCGCGGCCTGCCTGAGAAGTAACGGCCAGTGCGCCGGCGACGACACCGCCGTGGCCACGAACTGTCCGAACAGCAACAGCACGATGAGCACGGCCCACGCTGCGGACTGTCGGAGCACTGCGGGGCGCTCAATGGGCGCGCCACATAGACGCGGCGCGGCGCTTCGAGTGTCGGCGAATGCGTTGATCACCACATTGCTCCGATGCCGTCGACGTGACCGCGGGCTTTCTGGAAGATCCCGTATTGTTCCTTGGCCGCGGGAGCGTCGGCGTTGGGAAAGAACGTAATGTCTCGCTGAACCCGTTTGGCCGCGTTGACAAATTCCGCGGCGGAGTAATGGCCCGACGCCGCCCCTGATAGCAGCGCAACGCCGCGTGCTCCGAACTCGCTGGCGACCGGCCGGTGCACAGTCGCCTCCAGGGCGTTGGCGATCGACTGCAGCAGGATGTTCGAGCGGGCCGCGCCGCCTATCGCCGTCAATTCGACGACGGGGCGTGTCATGGTCTTGTAGGAATCTACGACTGAAAAAGCGAGACCTTCGATGGCCGCCCGTGCGATGTCCGCGCGAGTGTGTTGCGATCGGAGTCCGACGAGGCTGCCGCGCGCCAGCGGGTCGTAGCGTGGCGATACGGTCCCGGCGCCAGCGAGGTAGGGGACCAGCACGGGCCGATCGGTCTGGCCCGACCCGTCGAGTGCGAGTGCTTCGAGCTCGCTGGGCGAATGCAAACCCAGCAGAGACGCAGACCAGTCCAGCGTGGTCGATCCGGAAGTGTTGATCATCGTCCGGGCCCAGCAGCGGCCGGGACCGGCGGCCATGATCCCCAGGTTGCGGGGCGAGAATTCTGGCCTGTCCGTCACGACACTGCTGTTGGCGCTGGTCCCGAGAATCGTGAGGGCGTCACCGTCGGACAGTGCACCGCCACCAACCAGACCGGCAACAATGTCCGTGGCTCCTACAGCTACGGAGACATCCGGCTGCAAACCCCACTCACGCGCGATCGCTGGCAGCAGCGGTTGGATGTCCGAGGCGGCCGCGATCGGCGGAAGCAGACCCCGCAGATCGTCGACACCGCACAGCTGCATGATCTGCTCATCCCACGACCGCTGGGAGATATTGAAGGGGAAATAGGACGCATCGGATTCGTCCGTAGCCACCACCCCGGTCAAGTTGAAGCGCAGCCAGTCCTTGCAGCACAAGGTCGCTCGGGCGCGTCGTATGGACTGCGGCTCCTCGCCGCGTAACCACGCGAGCACAGGGAGCGTGTATCCGGGGAATGGAACGTTGCCTGACAGGTCGAACAATTGGTCGGTAATGCCGACGCGACGCCATTCGTCGACGACGTGCGCAGCGCGCGAGTCGTTCCATAGAATCGCTGGCCGCACCAGCGCGCCGTCGGCCTCGATCAGCCAGGAACCACAGGCGGTTCCGCTGATTCCGATGCTGACGACGTCGGACGGCGAGCGGCCAACCGGACCCAGCCCTGAGATGGCTGATCGGACACAGTCGAAGACCGTATCGAACACCTTGACGGGGTCTGCCTCTGACCAGCCGGGCCGCGGATGTTCGACGGCGGACGGTGCGCCGGCAATCGTCAACGGCGCAACGGGATCGTCGAGGTCGAAGACGGCTGCTTTCGTCGTCGATGTGCCAACGTCAATGCCGAGCGCTAGCGTTCGACTCACGGTAATCCTCCTGCCGGCTAGAACGTGGGCGTTCGCACGCCGCGGATGACATCGGCCTGAACCGTCGCGATGCGATCCCGATCGAAGATGGTTCGTACGATTCGGGAAACCGCGGCGTCGTCGCGCCGCCAAGCGATCGCAGCGCGATCAATGTCGCGCTGACTCGAGTGATGAGGCCGCGCCAATGGGTGAACGGACAGCCCTACGGACTGGAGAAGCGGACTCAGACTCGTTTGGTGCCAGACCGCCGCGTCAACGGCGCCCGACGCGATCATGTCCGGGATGAACAAGTA